>NZ_JBSFJC010000183.1:0-12764 GCF_053597855.1 Kitasatospora sp. NPDC001225 | reverse complement strand
AGAAGGAGAGCCGTCTGCCCTCGGGAGGCGGCAGGCAGGACAGGACGGGCAGGTCGACGACGTGTCCTCCGCCGCGGAGGTCCCGCAGTCGGATGGCCCGTGTCCGGGCCGGCCGAGGTGTCAGCCCCGGGCGGTGTCAGCCCAGCGCGAGGTTGCGCAGCACCAGCCCGGTGGCCGGCTTCGGCCCGAAGGAGGTGGACTTGCGCGGCATGGTGACGCCCTGCTCGGCCAGCCGTCGCACCACGGACTCCCGGACCGGGTGCAGCAGGACGGCGGTGCCGCCGGTGCGCGCGGCCTCCTGTTCGGCGGCCACGGCGGTGTGCAGGTAGCCGATGTCGTCCGGGCCGTCGGGGACGTGCCAGGTGCGGTCCAGCAGGGTGGCGTGCAGGACGGTGGCGTCCAGGTGGCGCCACTCCTCGGGCCGGCCGTGCGGCACGGTGGCGTCGAGCAGGGACTCCTCGGGCTCGCCGAGCAGCCAGTAGACGCCGTCGCCGCCGGTCAGGACGAAGCCGTTGCCGCCGTGCCGCTTCTGCTCGGCGAGGGCCTGGAGCGCGGCGGACAGCGGCCCGGGGACCTCCTTGACCTTCCACTGGTCGCCGAGCCGCTCCAGCGCCTCGGCCACCGGCAGCCGGTACAGCACGCGATGGATGGCCCGGACCCGCAGCGGGTAGCGGGCGGTGTCCACCAGGAGCACCATGCCGCGGTCCCAGGGGCTGCGCGGCAGGTGGCGGTGCTCGCGCTGGAGGCGGAGGTACATCTCCCAGCGGTGGTGGCCGTCGGCGATCAGCGCCCGGCAGGTGGCCAGGTCGCGGCTGATCTCGGCGATCTCGGCCGGGGCGGTGACCGCCCACAGGCGGTGGTGGGTGCCGTCGCTGGTGGCGGTGGAGAGCAGCGGCTCGCGTTCGACCGTCCGCTCGATCACGCCGGAGGCGCCGCCGCCGCCCCGGTAGGTGAGCAGCAGCGGTTCCAGGTTGGCCCGGGTGGTGCGCATCAGGCCGACCCGGTCGGCGACCGGCCGGGGCATCACGTCCTCGTGCGGGAGCACCACGCCGCCCTCGCGGCCGCTCACCGCGAGGGCGCCGATCAGGCCGCGCTGGAGCAGCTCGGGGGAGTCGGCGGTGGCCGGGAGCCGCTGCTCGTAGACGTAGATCGCGGGCTCGGGGTCGGCGGCCAGGACGCCCTCGCGCTGCCAGGCGGCCAGCAGCCGGGCGGCGTGCCGGTAGCGGGTGTCGCGGTCGGGGCGGTCGCCGGCGTCCTCGGGCTCGGGCCTGGGCAGGATCAGCCGGACCACGTTGTGCGGGTCGGCGGTCTCCAGGTCGAGCCGGCGGCCCGGGTCCACGACGTCGTACGGCGGGGACGTCACGGCGGCCAGGGTGCCGACCCGGTCGGGGACGTAGCGCAGGCCGCGGAAGGGGGACAGGGACAGGCCGGCGGTGGCGACGTGCCCGGGATCGCCGGGGCCGCCCTCGGGAGTCTCGACTCCGTCTTCTGCACTGGGTGTGCTCATTCTGGGCATCGTAACCGGGTACGCGTTGTTGAGAGATCGGAATACCCGTGCCGATCTGTGGGGCGGGTGTGCGACCGAGGGCGAGGTACGGCATGGACGACGGGCAGGAACGGGTGGACGGCGGCGGCCCGGCCGAGTCGGGCGGGCCGGTCGGTGCCACCCGCGGGGACGCTCCGGCCGACGGCGTGCCGGGCCGCGTGCCGGGCGACGGTTCGACGGCCGGTGCGGTGCCGGTCGGTTCGGAGGCGGGTCCGGAGACCGGTGTGGAGTCCGGCGCGGTGCCGGTCGGCGGGGTGCCGCGGCAGAGCCGCTCCGGGGAGCCCACCGGGGACGTCTACGACTGGTTCCGCCGGGGCGCCCAGCTGCTGGCGCAGGGGCATCCGGCGGCCGCCGAGCAGCTGCTCGCCCGGGCGGTGGCGGCCGAGCCGCACTCGCGCAGCATCCGGGAGGCGCTGGCGCGGGCCCAGTTCGACGCGGGCTCGTACGCGGCGGCGCTGGCGAACTTCCGTGCCGTGGCGCTCGCCGATCCGGCGGACGACTACGCTCAGTTCGGATGGGGCGTCTCGGCGGCCCGGCTGGGCGACTTCGAGACCTCCGCCGAGCACCTGGCGCTGGCCGTGGCGATGCGGCCGGAGTCCGACCACTACCGGCAGGCGTTGCGGCAGACCAGGGCGACCCTGGCGGCCCGCGCCGGGGCGTACGGCCCGCTGCTGCCGGGAGCCCCCGGGTACGTGGAGCCCCCGGCGGGCGCCGAGGGCCCGGCCGGCGGAACGGCGGGCACCGCCGGTGCCGACGGCGGCGCCTGACCGGTGGGCGCCGCGACCCGGCCGGACGCGGTACGAGGCGCCGGGCCGGAGGCCGTACCGGACGCCCTGACACCCTGACGCACGAGGACGTGCGACACGGACGACGCAGTGAACGACGACGCAGTGAATGAGGTAGCGCAGCCATGACCGAGACGGCCACCCCCGTGCGACGGACCGCCCCCGGAGGCAGCGAGCGGCCGCTGACCGACGCGTACGACACCGCGCTGCTCGACCTGGACGGCGTGGTCTACGCCGGCGCGCACGCGATCGAGCACGCGGTGGACGCCCTGGACGCGGCCCGGACGGCCGGGATGCGGCTCGCGTACGTGACCAACAACGCCTCCCGCCCGCCGCGGGTGGTCGCCGAGCACCTGACCGAGCTGGGCGTCCCGGCCGAGCCGGCCGACGTGATCAACTCGGCCCAGGCCGCCGCCCGGCTGGTCGCCGAGAAGGTGCCGGCCGGCTCGAAGGTGCTGGTCGTGGGCGGTCTCGGGCTGGAGGAGGCGCTGGCCGAGCTGGGGCTGGTCGCGGTCCGCTCGCTGGCCGACGGGCCGCTCGCGGTGGTCCAGGGCTTCGACCCCTCGGTGGGGTGGACGGACCTCGCGGAGGCCGCGTACGCGGTGCAGAGCGGCCTGCCCTGGGTGGCGTCCAACCTGGACCTGACGGTGCCGAGGGCCCGCGGCATCGCGCCCGGCAACGGCACCCTGGTGGCGGCCGTGCGGGCGGCGACCGGGGTGGAGCCGGAGGTGGCGGGCAAGCCGCTGCCGCCGATGCACCGGGAGACCGTGCTGCGCACCGGCGCGGAGCGGCCGCTGGTGGTCGGGGACCGGCTGGACACCGACATCGAGGGCGCGTTCAACGGCGGGGTGGACAGCCTGCTGGTGTTCACCGGCGTGACCACCCCGGAGCTGCTGCTGGCGGCCCCGGTCGAGCACCGGCCGACCTACCTGGCGGCGGACCTGCGCGGACTGCTCGTCCCGCACCCGGCGGTGACTCCGGTGGACGGCGGCTTCGGGTGCGGCGGCTGGGTCGCGGGCGTCGAGGCCGGGGTGCTGCGGCTGTCCGGGGCCGGGGACCGCTGGGACGGCCTGCGGGCGCTGTGCGCGGCCGCGTGGACGGTGCTGGACGCGGGCGGCGCGCCGGTGGACGGCCGGAAGGCGCTGGCCGACCTGGGGTTCTGAGGACGGTCCGGCGGTCGGCGGGTACGGCGGCCGGGGTCAGAGCAGGGTGCGCAGCCGCAGCAGGTCGCGGAAGCCCGCCTCCAGCCTGACCCGGCCGCTCGCCCACGCGGAGGCGAAGTTGAGCCGCCCGCCGACCAGCGCGACCAGGTCGTCGCTGCTCATGGTGAGCCGGATCTCCGCCTTCCCGGCCGGGGCGCCGGGGGCCACCACCACGTCCTGGATCCGGCCGTCGCGCAGCCGCCCGGTGAAGGTCAGGTCGAGGTCGGTGATCCGGCAGCTGAGCGAGCGGTCGAGGGCCGCGGCCTTGCGGACGTCGCCGGTGGACTTCGTCATGTTCCGGCTGAGCTGCTCCAGCGCCTCCCGGCACTCCTCGGCGTTCGCCACGGGCCGGCTCCCTCCCCCGGTCGCTACGGTGCTGACTGCGGGCCACGGTACCTCAGGCGGGTTTTGGCGGTAGCGTCGTCGGTGGGGTGCCCGGAACGGCGCCCGGGTACTGAGGGCGACGGAGCGACGCCCAGAGGCGATTGGGAGGCACCCGGATGCTGCCGAGGACGGTTCGGGGAGTGGTGGAGACCGCCGCCGGCGTGGTCGAGGAGGTCGGCAAGCTGGTCGTCGGGACGGCGAGCTCGATCCTGGAGAAGGCCGGGGTCGACGTCGCCGGGGTCGAGCGCCGGCTGGGCGGCCAGTTCCCGCCGTCGGTGGAGACCCTGCAGACCCTCGCCGGGGAGGCGGTCACCGCCGGGCGGGCCGGGGTGGACCTGGCCGTCGGCGTGGCGCGCAACGAGGCGGAGAAGGTCTTCGAGAAGGTCGGCGACCAGGTGACCAAGGTCGGCGTGGTGCTGGCGTACCTGGAGACCAAGCTGCGCGAGGTCGAGGAGGAGGCCCCGGCGGCCGCGGCCGGGCCGGGGGCGTACGGGGCCGAGGAGCCGGTGCCGGCGCCGCGGGCCGGCGACCTCTTCGGGCGCGGGTGGGAGGCCGAGGAGGAGCGGTCGGCCGCCCGGACGGTGGGTGAGCCGATAGTCGCCGAGCGGGTGGAGGTGGACGAGCCGGTCGAGGTCGACCCGCCGGTCCCGCCCGTTCCGCGGGTGTCCCCGGTCGCCCCGGTCCGGCGGGAGGAGCCCGCGGCGGAGGAGAGCTCCGCCGGGAAGGGCTCCGCCGGGAAGGCCGCCGCCGAGAAGAGCACGGCGAAGAAGGCCACCCCGGCGAAGAAGACGTCGGCGAAGAAGACGTCGGCCAAGAAGACGTCGGCCAAGACGACGCAGGCAGGGAAGGCCGCCGCGAAGCGGACGACGACCGTCAAGAAGTCCGCCACCCCCCGGCAGGCCGAGGCCGGAACCGAGCCCGGGACGCCCGCGAAGCGTGCGGCGACCAGGAAGACCACCGTCCGCAAGGCCACCAGCACGAAGAAGCCCGGCGACCCGAAGAAGCCCGACGACGCGAAGAAGTCCGATGCCCGAGACGAGTGAACCGCCCCGGTCCGTCCGGCACGCCGGGCCGCCGGCACCGCTCGACGCGGTGCTCCCCGCCGAGCCGCTCGGCGTCGAGCTGCTCCCCACCGGCCACCCCGGGGTGGACGCCGGACTGGCCCGGCTGGAGGCCCTGGACGGGGTCCCCGCCGAGGCACACGTCGCGGTGTACGAAGATGTTCACCAGCGGCTCGTCGACACACTGGCCGCGCTCGACCAGGAATGACCCGCAGGATCCGTAGGAGCTGAAACACCAGTGGCAGTGGCACGACGTCGACTCGACGCGGAATTGGTCCGCCGCAAGCTGGCCCGATCGCGTGAGCACGCGTCCGAGCTGATCGCCGCCGGCCGGGTGACGGTCGGCGGCGCCACCGCGACCAAGCCGGCCACCCAGGTGGAGACCTCGGCGGCGGTCGTGGTGGCGAAGGACGAGAACGACCCCGACTACGTCTCGCGCGGCGGCCACAAGCTCGCCGGCGCGTTCGCGGCCTTCGTGCCGCAGGGCCTGGTCGTCGAGGGCCGCCGGGCGCTGGACGCGGGCGCGTCCACCGGCGGGTTCACCGACGTGCTGCTGCGGGCCGGGGCCGCGCACGTGCTGGCGGTGGACGTCGGCTACGGGCAGCTCGCCTGGTCGCTGCAGAGCGACGAGCGGGTCACCGTGATGGACCGCACCAATGTGCGCGAGCTGACGCCGGAGCTGATCGGCGGCACCCGGGTCGACCTGGTGGTGGGCGACCTGTCGTTCATCTCGCTCGGCCTGGTGCTCCCGGCCCTCGCCTCCTGCGCGGCCGAGGACGCGGACCTGGTGCTGATGGTCAAGCCCCAGTTCGAGATCGGCAAGGAGCGCCTGGGCAGCGGCGGGGTGGTGCGCAGCCCGCAGCTGCGCGCCGAGATGGTGCGCCAGGTCGCGGGGCAGGCGTGGGAGCTCGGGCTGGGCGTGCGCGCGGTCACCGCGAGCCCCCTGCCGGGGCCGTCCGGCAACGTCGAGTACTTCCTCTGGCTGCGCCGTGACGCTCCGCGGCTGGACCCCGCGGACGCGGACCGGGCCGTGGCGGAGGGGCCCCGGTAGGGTGCCTTGCGAGCGTCCGGCCCGTCATGTCGTATGGCGCGGCCGCCCCGGGACCAAGGGCGACCCGGCAGGCGTTAGGGAGAGGGCAGCGGCATGAGCGATGAAGAACGTACGGTCTTCCTGATCGCGCACACCGGCCGGGAGACGGCGCTGCGCAGCGTCGAGGCCCTGGTGCACGGGCTGCTGAAGGTGGGGCTCCGGATCAGACTGCTGGAAGCCGAGGCGGTGGACCTGGACCTGCCGGAGGGCGTCGAGAAGGTCACCGAGGGCCCCGGGGCGGCGGACGGCTGCGAGCTGATCCTGGTGGCCGGCGGGGACGGGACGCTGCTGCGCGGGGCGGAGCTGGCGCGCTCCCACGGGCTGCCGATGCTCGGGATCAACCTGGGCCGGGTGGGCTTCCTCGCCGAGGCCGAGCGGGACGACCTGGCCGTGGTCGTCGAGCGGGTGGTCGACGCCGACTACGAGGTCGAGGAGCGGATGACGATCGACGTCATCGTCCGCACCAACGGCGACGTGGTGCACGAGGACTGGGCGCTGAACGAGGCCTCGATCGAGAAGGCGTCCCGGGAGCGGATGCTGGAGGTGGTGACCGAGGTGGACGGCCGCCCGGTCTCCAACTTCGGCTGCGACGGCGTGGTGTGCGCGACGCCGACCGGGTCCACCGCGTACGCGTTCTCCGGCGGCGGGCCGGTGGTGTGGCCGGAGGTGGAGGCGCTGCTGATGGTGCCGATCTCCGCGCACGCGCTGTTCGCCCGCCCGCTGGTGACCTCGCCGGAGTCGGTGCTGGCGGTCGAGGTGCAGCCCAAGACCCCGCACGGGGTGCTCTGGTGCGACGGGCGGCGTTCGGTCGAACTGCCCGCCGGGGCGCGGGTGGAGGTCCGCCGGGGCCGGACGCCGGTGCGGCTGGCCAGACTGCACCGGGCGCCGTTCACCGACCGGCTGGTGGCCAAGTTCGCGCTGCCGGTGACGGGTTGGCGCGGCCGGGCCGACCACCAGTAGCCGCGGCGGGCCGCGGCACGGCCGACCGCGGCCCGTACGGACGCGGTTCGTCCGACTGCGGAACGGCCGGCCGCGGCCCGCGCGAACGCGCCAAAGTTCCCGCGCGCCAAGGGACTTGCCCCGCCGGGCGGCCGTCAGACCGCCAGCGGCTGGGACTCGTCCGCCGGTTCGAGGCGTCCGCCGGCCGCCGCCTGGGCGGCCAGGTCGGCGAGGCGTTCGACGGCGGCGGGGACGGTCGCGGCGGGCACGGTGACCGGGAGGCGGATGTGGTGCTCGAAGGCGCCGTCCGAACCGAAGCGGTTGCCGGAGGCGATCCGCACCCCGCTGCGCTCCCCGGCCCGGGCCAGCGCCGCGCCGGACAGGCCGTCCGTGGAGACCCACAGTGAGAGCCCGCCCGACGGCATGGTGAAGCTCCACCCGGGCAGCCGTTCGGGCAGGGCGGCGGCGAAGGCCCGCGCGGTGGCCCGCAGCCGGGTCAGCTGGTGCTCCCGCACGTCGGGCAGCGGATCGCCCAGCAGCTCGGCGGCGATCAGCTGGTCCAGCACCGGGGTGCCGACGTCGCTGTAGACCCGCTCGGTGGCCAGCCGGCGTACCAGCGCGGGCGCGGCCCGGACCCAGCCGATCCGCAGGCCGCCCCAGAGCAGCTTGCCCGCCGAGCCGACGGTGACCACCTGGGCGGCGCGGTCCAGGGCCGCCGTCGGGCGCGGCAGAGGTGTGGACGGCGGTACGCCCCAGCCGAGTTCGGCGGTGGTCTCGTCGGCCAGCACGATGCTCCCGGCGGCCCTGGCGGCGGCCAGCAGTTCGCGGCGCTGCTCCTCGTCGATCAGCGCGCCGGTTGGGTTGTGGAAGTCCGGGATCACGTACGCGACCCGGGGGCCGGCCCCGCGCAGCACCCGCCGCCACTCGTCGAGGTCCCAGGTGGGCCGCGGCGTCCAGGCGTACGGCACCGGGACCAGGCGCGCGCCGGCCAGCCGCAGCGCCTGGAGGGTGTGGGCGTAGCTGGGCGCCTCGACGGCGACCCGGTCGCCGCGGCCGACCAGCGCCCGCTGGAGCAGGTGCAGGCCGCCCATCGCGCCGGTGGTGATCAGGATCTGGTCGGGGGTGGTGGGCAGTCCGCGCTCGGTGAAGCGGCGGGCGACGGCCTCGCGCAGCACCGGGACGCCGGTGGGGTAGTGCCCGTGCCCGGCGGCGTAGTACGGCAGCTGTTCGACGGCCCGGGCGGCGGCCTGGCCGACCCAGGGCTGGGGGGCGGGCGGGGCGGCGACGCCGAGGTCGAGGATGCGGCCCTGCTCGTCCGGCGGGACGGGGTGCAGGGCCTCGCCGGGCGGCGGGGCGCCCTCGGGCAGGGCGGTCCAGCTGCCCGCGCCGCGCCGGCTGCGCAGGTAGCCGTCGCCGCGCAGGGTCTCGTACGCGGTGGCGACGGTGGTGCGGCTCATCGCCAGTGCGGTGGCCAGCTCGCGTTCGGCGGGCAGCCGGGCGCCGACCGGCAGCCGGCCCTCGGTGACCAGCAGCCGGATCTGTCCGGCCAGGGTGCGGTAGGCGGGGCGGCGGGCGGCGGCCGGCTCGGGGAGCCGGGCGGTGGTGAGCAGCCGCGCGAGTGCGGGCGGGGTGACGGTGGTGTGCCAGTCGACCATGGCTGAAAAGTCCACTTGCTCGGGATTGGCCCTGGAGCGGGCAGCTTTGGACTGGCCATCATGGCAGGGCGGCCATGCCGGCCGCCACCACCGGGCGCCCCGGTGGTGCAGCACCACCGCAGGAGCAGGCCTTGGCCACCACGACCACACCAGGATCAGCCACCCCCACCAGACCCGGACCGGCCGCCGGGCGGACGCTCGCCGTCCGGGTGTTCGGCGACACCCACGCCCTCGGCCGCCGGATACCGCAGCTGTTCGTCGGCCTCGCCCTGTACGGCGTGAGCATGGCGCTGATGCTCCGCGCCGGCCTCGGCCTCGACCCCTGGGACGTCCTGCACCAGGGCCTGCAGCGCACCATCGGCCTCTCGGTCGGCACCTGGGTGACGATCTGCGGCGCCCTCGTCCTGCTGCTGTGGATCCCGCTGCGCCAGCGCCCGGGCCTGGGCACCGTCGCCAACGTGCTGGTGATCGGCGCGGCCATGGACCTCACCCTGCGGGTCGTCGACGGCCCCGGCGCCCTGCCCGCCAGGATCGCGCTGACGGCCGCGGCGATCGCCCTCAACGGCCTGGCCAGCGGCCTCTACATCGGCGCCCGGCTCGGCCCCGGCCCGCGCGACGGCCTGATGACCGGCCTGCACCGGCGCACCGGCCGCTCGCTGCGGCTGATCCGCACCGGCATCGAGGTGACGGTCCTCACCGCCGGGCTGCTGCTCGGCGGCACCGCCGGGGCCGGCACCGTCGCGTACGCGCTGGCCATCGGCCCGCTGGTGCAGCTCCTGCTGCCCTGGTGCACCGTCCCGGTGCCCGCCGAGGACGCCCGGAAGGGATGAACTTCCGGGCACGGAGTTGCCGCGCGCCGTTGTCGCTCGTCGCGCGCCGGGGGCGGAACCTCGTAAGGTCGTCTCCGTGTTGGACGAGATGCGGATACGGGATCTTGGGGTCATCGACGACGCGGTGGTCGAACTCGCCCCCGGCTTCACCGCCGTGACCGGTGAGACCGGCGCCGGGAAGACCATGGTCGTGACCAGCCTCGGCCTGCTGCTGGGGGGACGCGCCGACCCGGGCCTGGTGCGCAACGGCACCGGACGCGCCGTCGTGGAGGGCCGCCTGGAGCTGCCCCCCGGCTCCCCGGCGGCGGTCCGCGCGCTCGAGGCCGGGGCCGAACTGGACGACGGCGCGCTGCTGATCAGCCGGACCGTCTCCGCCGAGGGCCGCTCCCGGGCGCACGTCGGCGGCCGGTCCGTCCCGGTCGGGCTGCTCGCCGAACTCGGCGAGGACCTGATCGCCGTGCACGGCCAGACCGACCAGCAGCGCCTGCTGCGCCCGGCCCGCCAGCGCGGCGCGCTGGACCGGTACGCGGGCGCCTCGGTGGCCGGGCCGCTGGCCCGCTACCGGGAGACCTACCGCGTCCTGCGCGAGGTCTCCGCGACCCTGGAGGAGCTGACCACCCGGGCCCGCGAGCGCGCCCAGGAGGCAGACCTGCTGCGCTTCGGCCTGGACGAGATCGCCGCCGCCGAGCCGGTGGCCGGCGAGGACGCCGAGCTGGCCGCCGAGGCCGAGCGGCTCGGCCACGCCGACGCGCTGTCCTCCGCCGCGACCCTCGCCCACGCCGCCCTGGCCGGCGACCCGGTCGACCCGGAGGCGCTGGACGCGGGCACCCTGCTCGCCCAGTCCCGCCGGGCCCTGGACGCGGTGCGCCACCACGACGAGCGGCTGGCCGCCCTGGCCGACCGCCTCAACGAGGTCGGCTACCTGCTCGCCGACGTGGCCGGCGACCTGGCCGGCTACGCGGACGACCTGGACGCCGACCCGGTGCGCCTGGCCGCCGTCGAGGACCGCCGGGCCGTCCTGGCCCAGCTGCTGCGCAAGTACGGCGGTGAGGAGAACGCGCTCGCCGAGGTGATCGCCTGGGCCGAGGCCAGTGCGGTGCGGCTCGCCGAGCTCGACGGCGACGACGACCGGATCGACGAGCTCGGCGCCCGGGAGAGCGAGCTGCGGGCCGAGCTGGCCGAGCTGGCCGCCGAGGTGTCGCAGGCCCGGTACGCCGCGGCCGGGCGGTTCGCCGACGCGGTCTCCGCCGAACTCGCCGAACTGGCCATGCCGCACGCCCGGGTGACCTTCGCGATCGGCCAGGTCGACGACCTGGCCGGGATCGAGGTCGGCGGGCGCACCGTCGCGTACGGGCCGCACGGCGTGGACGAGGTGGAGGTGCTGCTCGCCCCGCACCCCGGCGCCCAGCCGCGCCCGATCGCCAAGGGCGCCTCCGGCGGTGAGCTGTCGCGCGTGATGCTCGCCGTCGAGGTGGTCTTCGCGGGCGCCGACCCCGTCCCCACCTACCTGTTCGACGAGGTGGACGCGGGCGTCGGCGGCAAGGCCGCGGTCGAGATCGGCCGCCGGCTGGCCAAGCTCGCCGAGTCCGCCCAGGTCGTGGTCGTCACCCACCTCCCGCAGGTCGCCGCGTTCGCCGACCGGCACCTGGTGGTGGAGAAGACCAACGACGGCACCGTGACCCGCAGCGGTGTCAAGGTGCTGAACGACGAGGAGCGGGTGCGCGAACTCTCCCGGATGCTGGCCGGCCTGGAGGACTCGGAACTGGGCCGCGCCCACGCCGAGGAACTGCTGGCCGCGGCCCGGGCCCCGCGCCGCCGCTAGCCGGGGCCGGCGGCCCCCCGGACGTCGGCGACGCGCCCCCGTGGCGCCGACTGTCCAAGAGGGCCGCCGACCTGGCATCGTGGCGGCTGGACACTGGCTTCCCAGCCCCGAGCGCCGCCGGGCGGGCAATCCTCGCGAAGCGGCGCGCGAACCTGATCGAGTCGGATGCGAGACGACGTGGACCATTCCGCCGCCCGGGCCACCGCGGCCGTCCCCGAACCGGGGCAGCTGCACGTGGTACTCGTCCTGGCCGCCAGCACCGGCGGCATCGGTGCGCACGTGCGCTCCCTGGCCCAGGGCCTGGTCGCACACGGGGTGAACGTCACGGTCTGCGCGCCGGCCGGCACGGACGCGCTGTTCGGCTTCTCCCGTACGGGCGCCAGGTTCCACACCGTCGACATCACCCCCACCGCGGGAGCCCGCAGCGACGCCACCGCGATCGGCGAGCTGCGCCGGGCCTTCACCGGCGCCGACGTGGTGCACGCCCACGGGCTGCGCGCCGGGCTGCTGTCCGACCTGGCGCTGCGCACCGCGGGCCGCTTCCCGGGCCTGCGGCCCGAGACCCCGCTGGTGGTCACCTCGCACCACGCGCTGCTGGCCACCGGCATGGAGCGCCGGCTGCAGCGGCTGATGGAGCGCCGGGTGGCGCGCGCCGCCGACCTGGTCCTCGGCGCCTCCTCCGACCTGGTGGCCCGGGCCCGCGAACTGGGCGCCACCGACGCCCGGCTGGGCCCGGTCGCGGCGCCGCCGATGCCCGAGGGCCTGCTCGGCCGCGCCGAGGCGCGCGCCGCGCTGCTCGGCGACGGCCCGGACCGTCCGCTGGTGCTGGCGGTCGGCCGGCTCGTCCCGCAGAAGGCCTTCGGCCTGCTGCTGGACGCCACCCGGGAGCTGTCCGCGCTGGACCCGGAGCCGCTCGTGCTGCTCGCCGGGGACGGCCCGGAGGCGGGCGCGCTGCGCGAGCGGGCGGCCGCGGAGAAGCTGCCGGTGCGGCTGCTCGGCTACCGGACGGACGTGCCCGACCTGCTGGCCGCTGCCGACGTGGTGGTGGTCCCCAGCCGCTGGGAGGCCCGCTCGCTGGTGGTGCAGGAGGCGATGCGGGCCGGATCGCCGGTGGTCGCCACCGCCGTCGGCGGCATCCCCGAACTGGTCGGGGACGCCGCCGAGCTGGTGCCCCCCGGCGATCCGGCGGCGCTCGGCCGCGCGGTGCGCGCCCTGCTGGTCGACCCGGCCCGCCGCGAGCGGCAGGTGGCGGCCGGCCGGCAGCAGGCCGACACCTGGCCGGACGAGGCCGCCACCGTCGCCCAGGTGCTCAGCACCTACGACGAGCTGGTGCAGCGCGGCTAGGGCCTGTCTTCAAACTCCCGTCGTCCGCCCGCAGGGCGGGCGGGGCGGCGTTGGGGTGCGTGCATCGCAAGGCGGAGGAGGGAGCCACTGCGGAGCATTGGCGACC
>NZ_JBSFJC010000182.1:0-12871 GCF_053597855.1 Kitasatospora sp. NPDC001225 | reverse complement strand
ACCGGGCACCGGGACGCGCCGCCAGAACACCTCGTTGACGATGATCCGGTTCACGGTGAACGGGGCGTGGCCGGGCCGGACCCGGTGGATGGCCCAGGCCCCGGCCCCGCCGATACCGGCCCCGCCCGTGCCGATGGCGCCGCAGCCGTCGATGCCCGCGCCCGCGCCGGGCCCGTACGGGCAGTCGGCGTACGGTCCGGGCGGCCGACCGGGGTACGGGCAGGGCGGTCACGGCCAGACCCCGTACGCGCCAGGCCCGCAGGCGCAGGGCCCGTACCCGCAGACCCCGCATGGGCAGGGACCGTACCCGCCGGGCCCGTACGGTGCGGCGGCCCACGGCCGCTCCGGCTACGGGACGGCCGAGGGCGAGCAGCCCTCGTACGCCCCGCCGCAGCCCGCTCCGCCGGTGATCACCACCGGACCGGTGGCGCCGCTGGCCGGGCTGGCGCCGCAGCCGGCCGCGCCGGCGCCGTTCCCGGCGCACGTCCAGTCCGCCCCGTACGGCGATCCGGACGACCAGTACCCGCTCCAGCAGCCGTTTGTGACAGACAGTCAGGACAACGTGAACGGGCCGTACCCGCACGACCCCGGGGAGGTGCTCCGTGCGCGGTAGCCCCCTGCACCAGCGTCCCGGCGCCGATCCGGCCGCGCTGCCCTGGGCGGGGCCGGTGCCCGGGCCCGCGCCGGTGACCGGTCCGGTCGCCCCGGCGCACGGGTACCAGCCCGGCCCGGTCGCGCCCCAGCCCGGCCCGGCGCAGCCCGTCGCGCCGCAGCCCGTCCCGCCCGGCGCGGCCGCCGGGCCCACCGCCGTGCCCTCCCAGCTGCCCTCGCTGGACCTGCGCGGCTCCGCCACCCGGCCCGCCGTGGACCCGCAGGTCGCCCGCGAGCTCAAGCGCCAGGTCGCGGCCGAACTGCACCAGCAGATCACCCGGTTGACGCTCTCCTCCGGCTCCGAGCCGGACCGCGCCACCCGCCGCCAGCGCGGCCGGGCGCTGATCGAGGAGGCCGTCGCCCGGTGGTCCGACGCGTACGCCCAGACCCACGGCATCCCGCCCACCCGGGATCAGGACCGCGCCCTCGCCGAGGCCGTCTTCGACCTGCTGTTCCGGGCCGGCCGGCTTCAGCCCTACCTGGACGACCCGGAGATCGAGAACATCCTGATCAACGGCTGCGACGACGTCTGGGTCTCCAAGGTGCACCAACCCCTGCGCCAGGTACCGCCGGTGGCCGACAGCGACGCCGAACTCGTCGAACTGCTCCAGGACCTGGCCCGCCAGCACGGCGGCGGCGAGCGCAGCCTGTCCACCGCCAGCCCGACCCTCGCGCTGCGGCTGGAGGGCGGCATGCGCCTCCAGGCGCTCACCGAGGTGACGCCCCGCCCGTACGTGGCGATCCGGCGCCACCGGGTGGCCTCCGCGACGCTCCCCGAGATGGTCGAACTCGGCACCCTGGACGCCACCTTGGCCGCCTTCCTGGCCGCCGCGATCCGGGCCCGGAAGAACGTGATGATCACCGGCACCCAGGGCGTCGGCAAGACCAGCCTGCTGCGCGCGATGGCCGCCGAGATCCCGCCGGACGAGCGGATCGGCACCCTGGAGTCGGAGTTCGAACTCTGGCTGCACACCCTCGGCCACCTGCGCCAGGTCGTCCCGATGGAGGCCCGCGAGGGCAACGGCGAGCGCGTCGAGGGGCGCCTGGCCGGGGAGTTGACCCTCGGCGACCTCATCCCGGCCGCGCTGCGGATGACGCTCTCCCGGATCATCGTCGGGGAGGTCCGCTCCGGCGAGGTCGTCCCGATGCTGCGGGTGATGACCAACGGCGAGGGCGGCTCGATGTGCACCCTGCACGCCCGCGGCCCGCACATGGTCGTCGACCGCATCGCCGAACTCTGCCTGGAGTACGGCTCGCACATGACCGACTCACTCGCCTACCGGCTCACCGCCAACGCCCTGGACCTCATCGTGCACGTCACCATGGTCGACGAGACCGCCGTCGGCGGCCGCCGGCACCGCTTCGTCTCCCACGTCCTGGAGGTCACCGGCCTCGGGGAGAGCGGCCGGCCCGCGCTGAACACCGTCTTCGGCCCCCGGCCGGACCTCGGCGAGCCGCGGGCCGTCCCGCACACCCCGCCGCAGTGCCTGGACGACCTGCGCCGGGCCGGCTTCGACGCCTCGCTGCTCGGTTCCCGGTACGGGAGTTGGGCCACCCCGCTGCAGCTGCGGATCGGCGGTGGCACCCGGTGATGCTGCTCTTCGCCCTGTGCGGGCTGGCGGTCGCGGGCGGCATGGTCGCCCTGGCGCTCTGGGCCCGCGGCAGCGAGCCCGTCGAGGAGGACGAGGCCGAGCGGGCGGTCAACCCGCTGGCCGGCCGGCTCCACGTGTTCTGGTACGGCGCGCCCGGGACGGCCGGGCACCGGATGGTGCGGCTGCGCCGCGTCCAGCTGCCGCTGGCGCTCGCCGGCGCGCCGCTGGCCTGGCTGTTCACCGGCATCCCGCTGACCGCGCTGCTGGTGCCGCTGGCCGTCTTCGGCCTGCCCTGGCTGTTCGACACCACCCGCCCGGACACCCACCGGATCGAGCGGCTGGAGGCGCTCTCCGAGTGGACCCAGCGGATCGCCGACGTGCTGCTGCTCGGGGTCGGCCTCAACCAGGCCATCGTCACCAGCCGGCGCACCGCCCCGGCCGCCCTGGAGGACGAGATCGGCGAGCTGGCCGCCCGGCTGCAGGCCCGCTGGCGCCCCGAGGAGGCGCTGCGCGCCTTCGCCGACAGCCTCGCCGACGCCACCGCCGACAAGGTGCTCGCCGCGCTCGTGCTGCGGGCCGGGGACAGCGGCCCCGGCCTGGCCCGCACGCTCTCCGACATGGCCGACTCGGTGCGCGAGGAGGTCCGCCAGCGCCGCGCCATCGAGGCCGACCGGGCCAAGCACCGGACCACCATCCGCTGGCTGGTCGGCATTATCGTGCTGGTCGTCACCGTCGGCTCCTTCAACACGGAGTACACCCGGCCGTACGGGACCTTCCTCGGCCAGGTGGTGCTCGCCGTGGTCGCCGCCCTGTTCGTGGCGATCATCGCCTGGATGCGGGCGCTGGCCTCCCACCCGCCGGTGCCCCGGCTGCTGACGCCCGACCGGCGCAGCAGGAGCGGACGGCGGACCACCGCCGCGCCGACCGGGCCGGAGCCGGTCGAGCAGCTCGGGGAGGTCCGATGATCTCCCCCTGGTCCGTGCTGGCCGGCGCCGCCGCGGCCGGCGGCCTCGCCCTCCTGGTCGCCGAACTGCGGCCGGCGCCACCGGACCTGCGCCAGGCGCTGGACCGGCTGCACGCCACCCCCGCCGACCGCGAGCAGGACCCGGACGAGCGGCCCCGCTGGTACGACCGGATCGGCGAGCGGTCCGTCCACCTGCGCGGGGTCTCCGTCCCGCGCCGCGAGCTCGCCCTGATCGGCCGCACCCCGGCCCGGTTCATGGTGCACAAGCTGCTGTTCTCCGCGCTCGGCCTGCTGCTGCCCGCCTACCTGGGCGCGATGGCCGTGCTGATGGGCGTCGGCCTGCCGTTCGCCCTGCCGCTGGTCGCCGGGCCGCTGCTGGCCGGACTGCTCTGGTTCGTCCCGGACGCCGTCGTGCGCGGCGAGGCCAAGGAGGCGCGCACCGAGTACCTGCACGGCATCGCCGCCTACCTGGAGCTCGTCGCGATGGAGCGGGCCGCCGACTGCGGCCCCGCCGAGGCGCTGCGCCGGGCCGCCGCGGTCGGGCGGGGCGCGGTGTTCCGGCGGATCCGCGACGCGCTGGAGCGCGCGGCCACCGACCGGCTCCCGCCGTGGGCCGGACTCGACGCGCTGGCCGAGGAGTTGGGGCTCAGCCCGCTCCAGGACGTGGCCGACATCATGCGGCTGTCCGGCAACGACGGCGCCGCCGTGTACGACACCCTGCGGGCCCGGGCCAAGGGCCTGCGAGGGGAACTGCTCGCTGAGGACCTCGCCCGCGCGAACGCCGACAGCGAGCGGATGGTCGCGCCCGGGGCCGCCCTGACCCTGCTGATGACCGTCCTGATCGTCTTCCCCGCGCTGCACCAGATGCTCAACTGACAGCCGTCCCAGAGCAGCCGACACCACACCACACCGCCACGTCCCTCCGGAGAGACCCGATGACCGTACGACTCGTCCAACTGGCAGACCGGGTGCTGCGCCCCGTCCTGCTACCGGTCCAGTTCGCACTCCTGCTGTTCACCCTGCGGCTCGGCCGGCTGCGGGCCGCCCGCGCGCGCGGCGACCGCGGTGCGATCAGCATCGAACTCGCCCTCGCCATCATCGCGTTGGTCTTCGTCGCGGGTGCCGTGGCGACCGCGCTCTACCTGCTGAAGGACAAGGTCGTCAAGAAGGTCCAGCAGGACCCGAACATGCCGGGTGCGGGCGGAGCGGGCGGCGCGGGCGGCGCCACCCCGTGATGCGTGCCGCTCTCCGCCGCAGGGGCGACCGGGGGTCGATGAGCGTGAGCCTCGCCATCGTCTTCCCGGTCGTCCTGCTGCTCGTCCTGCTCGTCGTCCAGGCCGCGCTGTGGTGGTACGACCGGCAGGTCGCGCTCACGGCCGCCCGCGAGGGCGTGGACGCCGGACGGGTGCAGGGCAGCGCGACGGACGGCGAGAAGAACGAGGCCGCCCAGCGGCAGGCCCGCGACTTCCTCGACCGGCAGGGCGTGCACGGGTACACGGTGCGGACCGACGGCAGCACGGCGCAGACCATCCGGGTCACCGTGCGGCTGACCCCGCCGCTGCTGATACCCGGGCTCAAGGCGCCCGACATCACCCAGTTCGCCGAGGCGCCCCGCGAGCGCTTCGTACCGCCGGCGGTGACACCGTGACGGACGCGCTGCGGACACCGGGCCCACGGCGGCGGTGGTCGGGGCTCCGGTCGCGACCGCGCAGGCCGGACCGGGGCGGGATCGCGATCGAGGCGGCGATCGTCGTGCCGGGGGTGGTCGGGCTGGTCCTGCTGGCCGTCGCCGCCGGACGGGTGCAGACCACGGCCGGCACCGTGGAGGCCGCCGCCCGGGCCGGGGCCCGGACCGCCTCCCTGCAGCGCAGCGTGGACGGGATGGACCAGCCGGCCAGGGACTCCGCCCTCGCGACGCTGCGCCAGCAGGGCGTGTGGTGCCGCGACGGGGACGTGCGGGTCGGCAAGGGGGAGCTGAACCTGCCCGGCGGACCGGTCACGACCGTCACCGTCACGGTGGTCTGCGACGTGGAGCTGGCCGACCTGCTCGGCGGACCGTCCGGGATACCCGTGACGAAGCACCTCGTCGGCGAGTTCACCTCGGTGGTGGACCGTTACCGGGGCACATGACAGCGCGCGGCGCCGTCACCGGGAAGACAGGGGATTGGAGACGGCCCGTGCGGGGGAGACGCAAGCGGAGAGCGCTCGGGGGATGGCGGAACGGTACCGAGCGGCGCCCGGTGGGGGCCGGTGGGGAGAGCGTCGTGCGAAGTGGGGGGAGGGGACGGAAGTGGTGAGCCGTCTGCGGCGACGGCTGTCGGCGCGCCGGTCCGACCGGGGCGCGGTGGCCCTCTTCGTGGCGATCTGCGCGGCCTACGTCGTGCTCGTCATCGCCCTGGTGATCGACGCCGGCGGCCGGCTGCGGGTCGCCGAGCGGACCGACGCCTACGCCCTGGAGGCCGCGCGGGTCGGCGGCCAGCAGCTCGACCGGGCGGCCGTCCTCCAGGGCAAGGGCTTCAAGGTCCAGGAGAAGTACGTGCGGGACGCCGCCGACGCCTACCTGGGCCTGTACGGCCTGCGGGCGGGCGGCATCGAGTTCTCCGGTGACGGCAGGGTCGTCACCGTCACCGTGCAGGCCGACTACCGCCCGGTCCTGCTGGGCGCCCTCGGGGAGCGGAAGGTTACGGGCAAGGGCAGTGCGACCCTCGTCCACGGAGTAGAGAAAGCGGAGACCGACTGATGGCCGCGCCACGTGCCAAGGACCAGGCCCGTACCGCCCAGGCCCGAAACGGCCAGGCCCCCAACGGCCGGGCCGGGACGTCCCATCGGGCCGGCGGTGCCCGAAGGCCCGCCGCCCCGGCGCCCCGACCACCCCGCGGCCGCGGCCGCGCCGTGATCACCGCGCTCGGCGCGCTGGTCGCCCTGCTCGCGCTGCTGTTCGGCGTCCCCGCGCTGCTGCTGTACGGCACCGACGCGGTCGCCGGGATGGGCGAGGTCGCCTCGGGCGGGGTGGGCGAGGCGCTCACCAGTCCGGACGACGGAAGCCTGTTCCTCTGGGCGCTGGTGGTGGTCGGCTGGATCGCCTGGGCCTGCTTCGCGCTCTCCGTCCTGCTGGAGATCCCGGCCCAGCTGCGCGGCCGGATCGCCCGCCGCATCCCGGCCTTCGGCTGGAGCCAGCGGCTCGCCGCCGGGCTGGTCGGCTCGGTGCTCGCCCTGCTCCCGGTGGCCGGCTCGGCCTTCGCGGCCGTCCCCGAGCCGAACCACAGTCCGGTCGTCCAGGCGCAGTTGACGCCGGGCGTGCAGCGCGCCGCACTGCCCTCCGCGCAGGCCGCGCCGGCCCTGACCCCGGCCGCCGAGCAGCAGAGCACGTACACCGTCCGGGACGCCCGGCCGGCCGACAGCCTGTGGTCCATCGCCGAGCGCCAACTGGGCTCGGGGGAACGCTGGGTGGAGATCGCCAAGCTCAACGACGGCCGGATGATGGGCGATTCGGGCATCCGCTTCGACGCCGACCGGCCGATCCAGCCCGGCTGGGAGCTGCTGATGCCGGCGGACGCCAAGCCGGACGAGGCGAGGACGCCGGCGCCGCCCGCCCCGGCCCCCTCGGGCGACCCGGCGCAGGGCTCGCCGCAGGAGACGCCGCAGAGCGCTCCGCAGTCCGGGACGGAGGCCGGCGGGCCCGGTGGCGCGGGCGGCGCGGCCGGCTCCGGCGGCCAGCGGACCGTCACCGTCCAGACCGGGGAGAGCCTGTCGGCCATCGCCCAGCGGGAGCTGGGGGACGGGGAGCAGTGGCCGAAGCTGTTCGAGGCGAACAAGGGGGCGCAGGCCCCGGACGGGACGCAGCTGACCGACCCGGACGTGGTGGTGCCGGGGATGGTGCTCACCGTCCCGGGGACGGGGGGTGCCGCACCGGCGCCCGCACCGGCTCCCGCTGACCAGACTCCGGCCGACCAGGCCCCGGCCCCAGCGCCGGCCCCCGCCGACCAGGCTCCGGCGCCGGGCGCTCCCGCGCAGGGCGCGCCGCAGTCGGCCCCGGCGCCCGCGCCCACGCACGCGCCGGCCCACGCGCCCGCCCCCGCCGCGCACGCCGACCCGGCCCCCAGCGACGACTACACCGTCGCCCTCTCGGCCTCCACCGTCGGCGTCCTGCTCGCGGCCGTCATGGTCGGCGCCGTCGCCCACAAGCGCGGCACCCAGCAGCGCGCCCGCCGCCCCCGGCACCGCATCGCGATGCCCGAGGCCGAGGCCGCCGCCTTCGAGAACGAGCTGATGGCCCGGCAGGACCAGGCCGGACTGGACCTGCTGGACCGCTCCCTGCGCACCCTGGCCCGCAACACCGTGCGCGGCGGCAAGCGGCTGCCCGCCATCGTCGCCGCCCGGATCACCCCGGGCCGGACCATCGAACTGCACCTGTCCGGACCGGCCACCCCGATCGCGCCGTTCCGCGCCGCGCACGCCGCCAACGTGTGGTGGTGCAGCGCCGACTCGGGCGACCTGCTCAGCCCCGGCCAGGCCCGGAAGACCGCCGCGCCCTACCCCGCGCTGGTCACCCTCGGCACCTCGCCGGACGGCTCGGTGGTCCTCGCCGACCTGGAGGCCGTCCGGCTGCTCCACCTGTCCGGCCACCCGGACGACGCCCGCGACGTGCTGCGCACCCTCGCCGTCGAACTGGCCCACAGCCCGCTCGCCGACCGGCTCCACCTGCACCTGGTGGACCTCGCCGAGGAGGTGCCGATCAGCGGCCCGGCCGCCGAACGCGTGCACCGCCACCCCACCCTGGAGGCCGCGCTCGCCGCCCTCGGCCCGCGCACCGCCAAGGCCCGCGCCACCCTCGTCGCCGCCGAGGCCACCAGCCCGCGCGAGGCCCGCAGCCGGGGCCAGGCCGACGAGTCCTGGACGCCCGAGATCGTGCTCTGCGCCCACCAGCCCGGCGGGGACGTCCCGGCCGAGCTCGGACGCCTGCTCGACGCCCGTCCGCGCACCTGCGTCGCCGTCATCACCCGCGCCCCCGAGCGCGGCACCGGCCCGGTCGCCCGCTGGACCCTGCCGGCCTCCGGCCAGGCCGCGATCCCGGGCCTGCACCTCACGGTCGAGCTGCAGCGGCTCAGCGACCGGCAGTACGACCAGGTCGCCGAGCTGCTCCGGGTCGCCGACGACACCACCCAGCACCCGGCCCCGGCCTGGACGCTGGACGGGCCGGAGGACGACACCGACACCACCGAACTGCCCGCCGCCGTACCGGTGCTGGCCGCCGTCGGGGCCTCGGCCGCCGTGGCGGTCCCGGCCATCGGGGCTTCGGCCGGCGGAGGTCCGGCTGCCGCGGCTCCGGTCGGTGGGGCTTCGACCGGCGGGGCTTCCGTCGGTGGGGCTTCCGCCGGCAGGACTTCCGCCAGCGGGACTTCCGTCGGCGGGGCTTCGGCAGGCGGAGCGGAGGAGGGCGCGGCCGCCGGTCCCCGGCTGCTCGCCCGGGTCATCGGCACCGGCGCCAGCCCGTTCGCGGGCACCGATCCGGTGGCGCCCGCTCCGACCCCTGCCGCGCTGCCGCCCGCGGCGTCCAGCCCGGCTCCGGCGCCTGCCCCGGCTCCGGCCGGCCCGGCGCGGTTCGCCGTCAACGGGCAGGGACGGCAGGCGGCGACCGACGAGACCACCCGCGACCTGCGGCGGCCGGGCCTGGCGGAGGACGACGGGACGGCCGGGCCGGGGGACACCGGCTCGGAGTCCACGGCGACGGTCGTGCTCGCCGTCCAGCCGGTCGTGCCGCAGCCCGTCGTGGCGGAGCCGACCGCGTCGAAGACGGCCGAGGGCCTTGTGCCGTCGACCGAGCCCGCTCCCGCTGCCGCTGCCGCTGCCGGTCCCGAGGCCGCCGTCGCCCTCGGGACCGGACCGGCCGGGACCGCGGAGACCGCGGAGGCCGTCGAAGCCGCCGAGGCCGTCGGTGCGGAGCAGCCCGGCCCCGCCGCCGTCGCCCCGGTCGCCCGGACGACGCCCGGCCGCAGCGACAGCGACGACCTGCTCGCCATCCTCCGCTCCCCGGAGGCGCACGCCCCCCGCAACGCCCCCCGGATCCGGCTGCTCGGCCCGGTGGACGTCGCGGGAGTCCTCGGCGCCGCCGCACCCGGCGCGCTGCCCCGGCTCACCGAACTGGCCGTCTACCTGGCGCTGCGCCCCGGGTCCGACCGCCACGCGCTCGACCACGACCTGCACCCCGGCGCGGCGCACCTCGACCCGCACCCCACCGCGGCCGGCTCCGAGAGCCCGCTGCCGGCCAAACTCGCCGACCTGGCCGCCTGGTTCGGCACCTCGCCGGAGGGCCGGGTCTTCCTGCCCACCGAGGGCACCGAGGGCTACTCCTTCGCCCCGGCGGTCACCTGCGACTGGGACGAGTTCCGCGGCCTCTACCGGCGCGGCATGCGCAGCACCAGCGCCACCGCCGACGCGGCCCTCGCCCACGCCCTGGCCCTGGTCCGCGGCGCGCCGTTCGCCGAGGCCCCGCCGGCCTCGTACGGCTGGGCCGAGGCCGAGCGGCAGGACATGATCGCGGCGATCGTCGACACGGCCCACGAACTGGCCGCCCGCCGCCTGCAGTACGGCGACCACCGCAGCGCCGAGGCCGCCGTCTTCCGCGGCCTCGCCGTCGCCCCGGACGTCGAACTGCTGCACCGGGACCTCTTCTACGCCTACGCCTCGGCCGGCGCCCGGGACCAACTCCTGCGCGCCGTCAATCGGTTGGACGCCCTCAGCCGCCGGACCGGCCGGGATCTGGACGCCGACACCGTCGCCCTGCTGCGGGACCTGCTCGCGGGCTCCTGACGCCGCGACCACCCTCTAGGATCCGCAGTTTCGTGAGCACCGTCGGCGGATCATGAGCACTATCCGAGCAGATCCGGGTGATCATGAGCATCGGTGACGTTCAGTAGTTGTCAGTTGTCGGACTCTTGCGGTCTTCCGCGCTTGGACGGTACGGGTACTCCGTACCGTCCAAGCATGACGGTACGTGGCTCGAGCAAGGGCCGTAACGAACGTGGGGGACCTACAGCGTCGCTTCGCTACGAAGACGGATCGGTACGCGAAGTCCCCTTTGGTCAGCTTCGGTTGACGGACTTCGCTGAGTCGGTGCCGTGGCGCCGAGTGCGGTCTGTACGTGGGCAGGCTCACTACTCGGGCAAGTACGCCTCGGCGACGACGGGCGGGCACGTGGTCTACGAGAGCCGACTGGAGCTCGCGCGCCTGCTCCTGGCGGACTTCGATCCAGACGTGCGTGGCATCTTCGCCCAGCCGTGTCGGGTGGTGGCTCGGATTGGCGATCGGATTCGCCGCCATGTTCCGGACTTTCTTCTGGTGATGAAGTCGGGAGCGGTGAGGGTGATCAACGTCAAGCCGGCAGACCGCCTGCGGGAACCAGAGATCGCGGAGGCACTGGCCTGGCCGGGCGAGCTGATCGAGCGGCACGGCTGGCAGTACGAGATCTGGTCCGGGGCAGATCGAGTGCTGCTGGAGAACATTCGGTTTCTGGCGGCGTATCGGCGCCCCGGCATCGTGCCCAGAAGCGAGCTCGAGCGGGCCTGGCACCACGCGGTGGACGGCGCCCAGATGGCTGTCCTCGAACGGCGATTGGCAGGCGGTCGTCCAGCCCATGAGGCTCGGCCGGCGCTTATGGCGCTGCTGTGGTTGGGGCGGCTGGCCACAGACCTGTCCCGGCCGCTGTCCGGAGACTCGGTGCTGCGGAGGCGCGGGTGAGTGCCTGGACGGCGACGCTGCGGCCAGGGCTGCCGATCAGCTTCGACGGCGAGCAGTTCACGGTCGCCGAGATCGAAGGGCGCCGAATTCTCCTCGAGCAGGCGGCGGTCGCTGGAGCGCCGAAGTGGCGGCAAGTCGATATCTCTGTCTTGCTCTCGCACCCTACGACCGAGGTTCTGGTCCCGGCGCCGGCTGAGGAGACGGCGGTCGCGGCACTGCTGAGCGGTCTGGGTGAAGGTGAGGATGACGCCCTGACAGCGAGGGTTCGACACGTTCAGGAAGTCCTCACCGGCTTCCGGCTCGGCCACGCCGATCTCGCTCTGGACGGCGAGCCACGCGTGGACTTCGCGCCGGGAGTCCCCATGCTGCACCGCTACGCGGTCAAGGCCGCCGAACTCGGGGTGGGTACGAGCACAGTCCGCCGGTGGGTTGCGGCCCTGAAGCGATCCGGCCCAGCCGGATTGGTCACCGAGCGTCCGGTGCGCAATGTGCTGGACCGGGTCGATCCGCGCTGGGTGGAGATGGCCTGGTCGGTACTGAAGGGGCGGGTGAATTCGAGTCGGCCGGTCCGGAACCTGGTTCTGATGGAGATCGAGGAGCGTCTGGCTGAGAAATACAAGGACGAGCCCGTTCCGCTGCCCGCTCGTACCACGGCGTACGAGGTGCTGCGGGAGCTGTCCAGAGGAACGAATGCGTTCGAGGGCAGCACGAAGGGCAAGCGGTCGATCGCGAACGCGCCGCAGGGGACCTACGGCAGACTGCGGGCCACCCGGCCGGGCGAATACGTGGTGCTGGACACGAACAGTCTGGACGTCTTCGCAATGGAACCGGTGACCTGCCGGTGGGTGCGGTGCGAACTCACGGTCGCGATGGACCTCTACAGCCGGTGCATCACCGGCCTGAGGCTGACACCCGTATCGACAAAGTCGGTGGACGTGGCGGGCGTGCTGTTCGAGACGGTCCAGCCGCGCGAGGCGCCGGCGCACGGTGGCGAGCCGCTGCCGTACTGCGGAGTTCCATCCGCGGTGGTGGTCGACGCGGACAAGCTGGTCGACCGGGATGGGCAGCCGTTGCTGCCGACAGTCGCGGCGGAGACGATCATCTTTGACCATGGCAAGGTCTACCTGTCGAACCACATCCAGAGCGTCTGCGCGAAGTTGGACATCTCGCTGCAGCCGGCCCGCCCCTACACGCCGACCGACAAGCCGGTGGAACGATGGTTCAAGACTCTCAACCAGGGGTTGCTGGCGGCTCTGCCTGGTTACAAGGGATCAGATGTGCACAGTCGCGGCGAGAAGGTCGAGCAGGAGGCGTTTTTCTTCCTCGACGAACTCGAAGCGATTATCCGTGAGTGGATCACCCGTATCTATCACCGGCGGCACCACCGCGGGCTCTGCGTCCCAGAGGTCCCGGGGTTGAAGCTGAGTCCGTTGGAGATGTTCGAGCACGGCGTCAACCGGGCAGGCCCGCTGCGGATTCCGGCGAGGCCGAATCTGGCGCTGGAGTTCCTGGAGGAGACCCGCACGACGATCCAGCCCTACGGGGTGGAGATCGGTGGCCTGCGTTACAACGGTGATGCCCTCAACGACTACCGCAGCCAGCCCAGTTCGCACGGTGGGGTCGATGCTGGCAAGTGGCCGATCGCGGTGGATCGTGGTGACATCACCAAGGTCTACTTCCAGGACCCGAAGGACTGCCGATGGCATTCGCTGGTCTGGGAGCATGCTGCCGCGCTGGACGGCCCGGTCAGCCGTGAGGCAATGGTCTACGCTCGCAGGCTCGCGGCCCAGACGCATCGGTTCCCTGACAGCAAGCGCGCGTTGATCGAGCTGCTAGGGCCTGTGTGATGTTGTGATCAGTTGGGTGGTCGCACGAGGTCGTCTATCCAGATCATTGAGGCGCGGAGGTGGAGGCCTGCGAGGTAGCT
>NZ_JBSFJC010000181.1:0-13060 GCF_053597855.1 Kitasatospora sp. NPDC001225 | reverse complement strand
GGACGCGCCTCGGCGCGTGCGCGGGCGGGGTGTCACAGGGCGGGCAACGGGGTGCTCAGGCGGGAGCGGGACCTCAGGCGGGGCCCTCGCCGTGGATCAGGCGGAGGTTCGGCATTCCGGGGAACGGCGGGGTGTGCTCCGCCTCCCGCTCGGCGTTCAGGTCGGCCAGCATCCGGACGCCCCTCGCCCGGAACTCGGCCTTGCGTTCCTCGTCGGCCTCCTCCTCGCCCGGGTAGAGGACGATGTGGACGGCCCCCTCCTCGCCGTCCCAGGTGTAGCTGCGGTACGGCGGGATCTCGATCCCGTCGATCGTCTCGATCCCGTCGACGATCTCGTATCCGTCGATCGTCATGATCTCGTCGGTCTTCTCGGGTCCGTCGGCCTTCTCGGGTTCGTCCGTCGCTTCGGGCTCGTCCCTCATGGGGAACCTCCGGTGGTTGTCCTCGGCTGGTCTGCCGCCGTGGACAACGATTCGGGAGCAAGAAGGGCCCGGTGACTCACCGTAGTTCCTCCCTTCCGGTACGAACGCCCCCGTCCGGCAGGGGTGTTCAGCTGCCCGTGATGCGGAAGACCGGGTAGCCGGGGGCGACCCGGAGCAGGTCCTCGGCCGGGGCGTCCGGGCCGATCCCCTCGAAGAACGGGGCGACCTGCCAGTTCCAGCGGCGCAGGTAGGCGCGGAGCACCTCGGGCTTGTCGGCGTCCGGGAGTTCGGTGGCACCGAAGGCCTCGGTGCGGCGGCCGACCCGGAGTTCGCCGGTGCCGGCCGCCCGGAGGTTGCGGACCCACTGGGTGTGGCCGCGCGGTGCGACCAGGTAGCGCTCGCCCTCGTGGGTGAGGATGTTGACGGGGGTGGTGCGCCACTCGCCGCTCGTGCGGCCGCGGACGGCCAGCACCCGGGAGCCCCAGAGACTGACCCCGGCCTTGGCGAAGGCGGCGACCATGCCGTTGAGCAGCTTGCCGGCGGCGATGCCCAGGCGGGTGGTGGGCGCCTGGAGGCGGCTGGTGGAGCTGGGCAGGTGCTCGGCGCGGGACATCGCGACTCCTCGGTTCCGTGAATACCGCTTCTCTTCGAGAGCACTGCTCTCGCTTCGACTCCTTCAGCATGGCACCGGCGAATGAAAGAAACAAGAGCAGTGCTCTCGCTTGTGTGCGGCGCTCCGGAATGTGGCAGTCTGTCCCCATGCCAGCGATCCGGACCGCCCGCGAACGGGCCCGCGAGGAACTCACCCACGAGATCAAGCAGGAGGCCCGCCGCCAACTCGCCTCGGTGGGCGCCCAGCAGCTGTCGCTGCGCGCCGTCGCCCGCGAGCTGGGCATGGCCTCCTCCGCGCTGTACCGCTACTTCGCCAGCCGCGACGAGCTGCTGACCGCGCTGATCATCGACGCCTACAACGAACTCGGCGGGGCCGCGGAGGGCGCCCTCGCCGCCGGGGCGGCCGCGCCGCGCGAGCGCTGGCGGGCGCTGTGGACGGCCACCCGCGACTGGGCCCGGGCCAACCCGCACGAGTTCTCGCTGCTCTACGGCACCCCGGTGCCGGGCTACGCGGCGCCCCGCACCACCGTCCAACCCGCCACCCGGCTGCCGTTCGCCCTGATCGGCGTGGTCCGCGACGCCAGGCTGCGGCCCACCCAGCCCGTCCCGCCGCCGCGCGGCGCGCTGGCCGGGCAACTGACCCGGATCGTCACGGAGTTCGGCCTCGACCTGCCGCCGCACGTCCTCGCCCGGACCATCGGCGCCTGGGTGCAGCTGGTCGGCCTGATCGGCTTCGAGCTCCACGGCCAGCTGGTCGGCTCGTTGGACCCGGCGGACGACTTCTTCGCCTGGACCACCGAGCAGACCGCCGACGCGATAGGGCTCTGACCCGGGCCCCGCGAAGCGGCGCGGCCGGGCGGCCCGACCGGACGCGGCTCAGCAGGCCCGATCAGCAGGCCCGATCAGCGGGCCGGCTCAACCGGTCGGCCGCACCCGGCCCGCCCGGGTCTCCAGGTAGCGGCGCTCCGCGAGGCTCGCGGTGGCCCGGGCGGCGCGCCGGTAGTGCTCGTACGCCCCCTCCGTGTCGCCGGTCCGCTCCAGCAGGTGCGCCCGGACGGAGAGCAGCCGGTGGTGGCCGGCCATCCGGGCGTCCGCGTCCAGCGCGGCGAGGAGTGCCAGGCCGGCCTCCGGGCCCTCCGTCTCGGCGAGGGCGATCGCCCGGTTGAGGGTGACCATCGGGTTGGGTGCGATCCGCTCCAGGATCAGGTACAGGGCGTGCACCTGCCGCCAGTCGGTGTCCTCGGCGCGGGCCGCGTCGGCGTGGGTGGCGGCGATCGCGGCCTGGAGCCGGTACGGGCCGAGCTCCGGCCCGGCCAGCGCCGCCTTGACCAGCGCCGTTCCCTCCCCGATCAGGTCGCGGTCCCACCGGGTGCGGTCCTGTTCGGCCAGCGGGACCAGGTCGCCGGTGGCCGTCGTCCGGGTCGCGCGGCGGGCGTGGGTCAGCAGCATCAGCGCGAGCAGCCCGGCGACCTCGCCGTCCTCGGGCAGCCGCGCGCGCACCGCCCGGGTCAGCCGGATCGCCTCGCGGGCGAGGTCGAGGCGGTGCAACTCGCCGCCGGAGGTGGCGGTGTAGCCCTCGTTGAAGATCAGGTAGAGCACGTGCAGGACCACCCGCAGCCGCTCCTCGCGCTCCTCCGCCGACAGCGCCCGCCCGGGCTGCTCGAACGAGCCGCCGGCGGCCCTGATCCGCTGCTTGGCCCGGCTGATCCGGGCCGCCATCGTCGCTTCCGGCACCAGGAACGCGCGGGCGATCTCGGCCGTGGTCAGTCCGCCGACCGCCCGCAGCGTCAGGGCGGTCCGGGACGCCGCGGTCAGCGCCGGGTGGCAGCACAGGAACAGCAGGAGCAGCGTGTCGTCGGTGTCCGGCACCTCCTCCGGGACCACCTCGGCGGCCGCCGTCGCCCACTCCCGCTCGCGCCGCGCGCGGTCGCCGCGCAGCTGGTCGATCAGCCGCCGCGAGGCGACCGTCACCAGCCAGCCGCGCGGGTTGTCCGGCACCCCCTCGGACGGCCACTGCACGGTGGCGGCGAGGACGGCCTCCTGCACCGCGTCCTCGCACCCCTCGAAGCGGCCGTACCGTCGTACCAACGCGCCGAGGACCTGCGGCGTGAGCCCACGCAGCAGGTCCTCGAAGTCCGGTTCCGTCATGCCTCCAAGTGTCCGTCGGAGAACATCACCTGCCGCACCTCGACGCCCAGCCCCTCGATCGCGGCGTCCGGGATGCGGCCGGCCAGTTCGACCGCGCGTTCCTTGTCCTCGCAGTCGACCAGGTAGAAGCCGCCCAGGAACTCCTTGGCCTCCAGGAACGGTCCGTCGGTCACCACCGGCTGCCCGTTGCGGACGGTCACCACGGCGGCCTGCGACGGATCGACCAGCGCCTGGGTGAGGACCAGCTCGCCGGACTCCTTGAGCTCCTCGATGAACCGGCCGTGCCCGGCGCCGATCGCCCCCTTCTCCTCGTCGGTCAGCGCGTCCAGCACGGCCGGGTTCAGGTGCAGGCTGATCAGGAACTTCATCTCGTCCTCCTCGGGTTCGCGGGCCCCGGCGGGGCCGCCCTCGACCGGTGGTCGGAGCGGGCGACGCCGTCTTGACGTCCCCCGGCGGACAAATCTCCCACGAATCCCCTCGCACCTCCCGCGCCCCACCGGTCACCGGCCGCCCGCGGGCGGCGGGCGCAGCCGGACGGCCGCCGGGGGTCCAACTTCCGTACGGCAGCCGTCCACTCAACGTGCCGTCGGTCCTTGATAGCGTCGGCCGTGACGCCGCGTCACCAAGGCGTCGCACCACCGACGAAACGAGAGAGCGTCTCACATGGCCCCCAGGACGATCCGCCGAGCCGTCATCCCCGCCGCCGGGCTCGGCTCCCGCCTCCTGCCGCTGACCAAGGCCACGCCGAAGGAGATGCTGCCGGTCGGCGACAAGCCGGTGATCGAGCACACCGTGCGCGAGCTGGTCGAGAGCGGCATCACCGACATCACCATCGTCGTGAACGGCGACAAGGGGCTGATCCAGGAGCACTTCCGCCCCAACCCCGTCCTGGTCGAGCAGCTGCGCCGGGACGGCAAGGAGGCCTTCGCGGCGGCGGTCGAGGAGGTCGGCGAGCTGTCCCGCAAGGGTCACATCAGCTACCTCTACCAGCACGGCCCGTACGGCAACGGCACCCCGGTGCTCAACGCCGCCCGCCACTTCGGGGACGAGCCCTGCCTGGTGCTCTGGCCCGACGACGTCTTCGTCGCGGAGGTCCCCCGCGCGCAGCAGCTGATCAGGGCGTACGAGCAGACCAACGCGCCGGTGCTCGCGCTGATGCCGATGGCGCCCGAGGACTCCTACCGGTACGGCGTGCCGGTGGTGAAGGAGGACCTCGGCGGGGGCTCGCTGCGGATCAGCGGCCTGGTCGAGAAGCCGAAGCCGGCCGACGCGCCCTCCTCGTACGCGGCGATCGGCGGCTACGTCATCACCCCGGGCATCGTCGACGAGCTGCGCGAACTGACCCTCCGCTGGCACGAGAAGCCCGAGGACGAGGTCTACCTGACCGACGCCATCAACGCCTACGCGGCCCGGCGCGCGGTCTACGGGCAGGTCATCGCCGGCACCTGGTACGACACCGGCAACCCCGCCGCCTACCTGCGCGCCCAGTTCGCGGCCGCGCTCGCCAACCCGGAGTACGGGCCCGAGCTGCGCCGGCTCGCCGCGGAGCTCTCCCCCGCCTTGTAGGACGTCCCGCCCGGACGGCCCGTGGCGGGACGGGCCGTGGCGGGACGGGCCGTGGCGGGACGGGTCGTCGGGGCGGATCGTCGGGGCGGCGAAACCGGCGGTCGGGGCGGTCAGTACGCGGGCAGGTCGAAGTCGAGGGCCGCCCGGAAGGCCGCCTCCAGCTCCGGACCGGGCCCTTCGAGGTTCGCGATGCTGTCGACCCGGGCCCGCCGGTCGCCGGTCAGTTCGAGGATCGCCTGGTTGGCGGCCACGTGGTCGCGCAGCCGCCGCTCGTAGGCGGGGTAGGCCGTGCGGTGGTCGCCGTCGGCCGCGTGCAGCTCGCCCGCCAGGACGTAGGCGGCGGTCAGGGCCACGCTGGTGCCCTGACCGGTGAACGGGGAGCAGCAGTAGCCCGCGTCGCCGAGCAGCACGACCCGGTCCTTGGACCAGTGCTCCATCCGGATCTGGGCGACGACGTCGTAGTGGAAGGCGTCGGTCTCCTCCAGCGCCCGGAGGAAGCGCGGCACCTCCCAGCGCGCGTGGGCGGAGCGCTCGGCCACCAGCCGCCGCTGCCGGGCGGGGTCGCGCGGGAGCATCCGGTCGAGCGGCTCCTCGGTGTCGAGGCCGACGAAGACCCGCAGTTCGCTGTTGTCGCGGACGGTCATCGCCATGCAGAACCAGTTCTGGTCGTCGCCGAGCCGGTGGACGACCTCCCAGCGGTCCAGGCCCAGGTGGTTGGGCACGCTCCAGCCGGCGAGGTAGGTGCCGATGGGGTGCAGGTAGTCCGCTTCGGGGCCGAAGACGAGGCGGCGGGTGTTCGAGTGCAGGCCGTCGGCGCCGACGACCAGGTCGAAGGCCTGCTCGGTGCCGCCGCGGAACCGGACCTCGACGCCCTCCCGGTGCTGCACCAGGGTGTCGATCGAGTCGCCGAAGCGGTACTCGACGCCGGGCCCGGCGGTTCCGGCGCCCCCGACGCCCGCGTCCGCCGCGGCGATCAGCCCGGCGAGTTCGTCGCGCAGGATCTCCACGTCCGGGCCGTCGACCGGCCCGCCGGTGGCCGTCCACTCGGTGGTGCGGCGCAGCTCGCGGCCGTCCGCGTCGACCACGGACATCCCGCGCAGGCCGGTTCGACGGGCCCGGATCTCCTCCAGCAGCCCCATCCGCTCGACCACCGTCAGGGCGGTGCCGCGGACGTCCACGGCCTGCCCGCCGCCGCGCAGCGAGGGGGCCCGCTCCACGACGGTGACCCGGAAGCCGTACCGGTTCAGCCAGTACGCGAGGGCGGTGCCGGCGATCCCGGCGCCGGAGACCAGGACGGAGGTGGTGCGCGGGCCGGAGCCCGGCCAAGTGCTGTTCGACATGGTGTTCCTCCCATGGATTGCTCTGTCTCAACACCACTGTGCGGTCCGCCACTTGCAGGACGCGGACACCGCGCTGTCACCGTCGGCGGGACACCGGCACGGCGCTGACAGCACGGCGCCGGGGACCCTGCTCCCGGGCGCCACCGGCCACTCTCTAGGGTCGACCCCATGCCGAGAACCACACCCCCGCGCCCGCTCGACGTCGAGGTGCTCTTCCCCGAACTGGCGCACCACCGGGGCACCACCACCCGGCTCCATCCGCGCCCCGGACGGCCGGACGCCTCGGCGAGCTCCGTCGGCGGCCCGCTGCTGTGGCCCGCGGACGAGCCCTGGCCGGTCTGCACCGACCCCCACCCGCACGCCCGCGGCCGGCGCCCGGCGGACGTCCACCGTTCCCGGGAGGTCCTGGCCGCGGCCTGGAGCCGCGAGCAGGACCCCGGGCCGACGGACGCGGAACGGCAGCTGCTCAAGGAGCTCGACCGCCGCCACCGCGTCGAAGGCCCGGCCGCGGACGGCCCGTTGCCGCTGGTCGGCCTCGCGCAGTTCTACCGGCGGGACGTCCCCGACCTGCCGCCCGGGCCGGACGGCTGCGACCTGCTCCAGGTGTTCTGGTGCCCCTTCGACGCCCACGGCCCGGGCCGCTGGGAGATGCTGCTCGACCTGCGCTGGCGCCGTTCGTGGGAGGTCGCCGAGGTGCTGGCCACGCCCCCTCGACCGGAGGTCGTCGGCTTCGACGGGTACCTGCCCGAGCCCTGCGTGCTGCATCCCGAGCAGGTGCCCACCTACCCGTTCGCCGGCCTCCTCCCGGAGGACCTGTGCGCCCGCATCGACGCCTGGGAGGAGGCCCGGGAGGCTGCGGCCGAGGAGCGCGGGGAGGACGACCCGCCGCTCTACCAGTACGACCTGTCCATCCCGCCCGGCTGGCGCGTCGGCGGCTTCGCCTCCTGGCACAGCACCGACCCGGCACCGATGGACTGCCACGACTGCGCGACCCCGATGCGGCTGCTGCTGACCGTCGACAGCTCGGAGTGGGACGGCGGCAGCGGCAGTTGGCGGCCGCTGGAGGACGAGGCCTCGGCGGACGGCCACGGCGTCGTCATGCCGACCGAGGTCACCGTCGGCCGCTGGGGCCTGCTCAACGTCTTCGCCTGCCCCGCCGACCCCCGCCACCCGCACCGCTGGAGCATCCAGTAGCCGGGGCCGCCGCCCCGCCCGCGGCAGGGTGGCGTCCGCGGCCCGTCGCCCGGTGACCGCGGACGGAGCGTCCGTCGCCCGCCGTCACCGGGTTCCGGACGGTGTGTCATGAATTCGCAACAGCCCTCCCACCAGGCGCGATACGAATTGCCCGGGCACCGGAGGGCCCGTAGGGTGCTCGAACGCCGTCGCGTGGACGGCTCGGGGGACGCACGAGGGGTGAACCATGGCGCAGGGGTCGGGGTACGCGATCCAGGCCGGCGGGGCCGAGGGGCAGGCGAAGGCGCTGGACAAGGCGTCCGGGGACGAGGGGACGATCGGAACGGCGATCAGCGACCCGGTCTGCTACGGCGCGGACGTGTTCGGGGGCGAGGACGTCGACCCGGCGTACCGCAACTTCAGCAGCGCCTGGCAGGCGGAGACCGCGACGATCAAGAGCGCGCTGAGCGAGCTGGCCGGCAAGGTGCGGGGCTCCTCGAACGGCTACCAGTCGGCGGACGGCAGCGTGGTGAAGGATCTCGCCTCCGCCTCGCGCAGCGGCGACTACCGGCCCTTCGGCTGAGGCGGGGCCGGTGCGCGCCGGACACCGGAGCGGACGGCGGCTGACGAGCTGACGTCCGCAAGCCGATGAGAAGCCGTCGAGCGGCCGATGGGCAGCCGACGGAGGACCGCCGGGCAGCGGCGGGGAACGACACCACGGGCAACTGGTACAGGGGGCGAACGGGCCGTCATGGCAGGCGAATCCACCACGCAGCGCTGCAAGGCGCTGACCGACCGGCTGAAGGACGTCCGCGGGGCGGACAACAAGAACGATCTGATCTCCGCGATCAAGGGTGCGCTGGCGGTCCACGCGCCGGTCGGGGACCCGGGCACCATCGAGGCCACCGGCAACCGCTACAAGACCGCGGCCGCCGACTCGACCCAGCTCCACCAGGAGGTCCTGGCGGTCGCCACCTCCGGGCTGCCGGACGTCTGGACCGGTTCGACGGGCGCGAAGGCCGCCGAGGTGGTGGCCGCCGCCGCCCGCGCCGTCGACCAGCAGACCACCGCGCTCTACAACGGCGGGACGGCCCTGCTCGGCCTCGCGGACGCGCTGCGCTCCGCCCAGGGCCAGGACGGCGCCGCGCGGTCCGCGCTCCAGCAGGTGCTGAGCGAACTGGGCGGCGAGCAGGGCTGGTTCGACGAGTGGTTCGAGGACGACGAGGACGAGGCGGCGCGCAAGAAGGCGCAGCAGGCCGCCGTGCCCCAGGTCGACGCGATGCTGAGCGCCGCCAAGCACGCCGACGAGGCGGCCCGGGCGGCGGCCCGCGACCTGAACAAGCTGGCCTCCGAGGCCCGGGCGGGGAAGATGAAGACCAACGCGGTCACCGCCGCCGACAAGCTGGTGCTGGCCGAGACCTCCGGTCCGGACGGCCCGACCGAGCTGAACGAGCTGCTGACCGCCAACGACATGAAGCGGTCCGGCGAGTACCTGGACAAGATGAACGACAAGGACCGGGCGGACTTCGAGAAGCTGCTCGCCGACTCCAAGTCCCCCCAGGAGCGCGCCTATCTGATGAAGGCGCTGGCGGCCGGCCACTCCATGGACGAGATCCGCGCCTTCCAGGGCAAGATCCACGGCAAGGACCCGGAGTGGCTCCGGACGCACCTGACGCCCGTCTACACCGAGGACGGGGACACCAGCAGCGGCGGGCAGCAGGACAACGGCTCCAACCGGAACACCGACCAGGTGACCTTCGACGGCGCCAACTGGAAGCAGGCGGACACCGAGGGCACCTGCGTCGCCTCCTCCACCGTCACGGCCCGGGCGATGGTCGACCCGCTCTACGCGCTGGACCTGACCGGCGGCCCGTCCGGCCAGGAGGACGACCCGGCGGCCTTCCAGCAGCGACTGCTGGCCGAGCAGCACCGGGTGCACCAGGAGGGCGACGGCGGCGCGAACTGGGACGGCATGGGGGCGGACGGCAAGGAGAAGGTGCTGGAGAAGGAGGTCAGCCCGCACACCGGTGCCGACTTCGACTACAAGCCGATGCCGGACGGCAACGCCCGGCGCGAGCTGCTGCCGGACATCGAGAAGGCGGTCGCCGACGGCAAGCCGGTGCCGGTCGGGGTCGAGGGCTACGACAAGGACGGCAAGCGGTCGGGCCACGCGATGATGATCGTCGGCCAGGAGGGCAACATGCTGCAGATCTACAACCCGTGGGGCACCACCACCTGGGTCAGCGAGGACGACTTCGTCAACGGCCGGATGGCCGGGGCCTCGGACGACCGGCTGCCCACCGCCTACGCCGTCCACCTGCCGAAGTGACCGGCGTGGCAAGGGTGTTCACGGCGGCGTCGGCGCGGAGGCCGACCCGCGGGCCACTGCGGGCGGCGGCACTGGCGGCCGTCCTGGCGGCCGGGCTGACGGCCTGCGGGCAGGACGGGCCGTCCGGTCCGGACCGCGGCCGGGTGCTCGGCGCGGAGGAGCGCTCGGTCAGCCTCGCCGTCGGCGAGCGCTTCACGATCGCCGTCCGGGACAACTCCTCGGTCGGCGACCGCTGGAGCGTCGCGGCCCCGCAGCCGGACGCCGCGGTCGCGGCCCTGGTCGCGGAGAAGCTCGACCTCCCCGCGGAGTCGAAGACCTCGGACGGCGTCGGCGGCACCCGCTTCTACACCTTCGAGGCCAAGGGCCGCGGGACCACCGCCGTCACCCTCCTCAACTGCTTCCGCAGCTACTGCAACCTCCCCGCACCCAGCGAAGAGAACAGGAACATGGTCGTGCGCAACACCTACCCGGTGACGGTCCGATGAGCCCCGACGACCGCTTCCGCCCCAGGACCGACGAGGAGCTGCGGCAGCTCGACGTGTCCGCCATGCTCCGCTACGGCCTGGCCTTCGCCGGTCCGCACCGGGCCGCGCTGTTCGGCGAGGGCGCCGTCGCGGCGGCGCTGGCCGCCGACGCGCTGGGGGTGCTCCCCCGGTCGCTCGCCTTCCTCGCCGAGGTGGTGCGCAGCGGCGGCGCCCGCTACGCCGCGGACCTCACCGAGCCGCTGCCCGGGGCGGAGCCGGCCCGGCTCGCCCGCGACTGGCTGGGCTCGGCGGCCACCACCGTCACCAGCGTCGACGGCGACCAGCTGCTCGCCCGGTGGCTGGACGCCGTCGCGGAGATCCTCGGCATGCGCCGGGACGTCCGGGGGGCCTGACGGGAGCCAGGCGGGCCAGGCGGGCCCGGAGGGAGGACCTGACGGGGGCCTGGCCGGGGATCCGGCCGGGGCTGGCAGCGCGTTACTGCTTGACAGGGTGCGTCATACTGTAACGCGCTGGTACGCCCACGGATCCCGACCCCGTCGGACCCGTCGGGCCCTCCCCCCGCAGCTCGGAGCACCGCATGCACCCCTTCCTCGACCACCCCGGGCCGCTCGCCTTCGCCCACCGGGGCGGTGACCTCGGGCGCCCCGAGAACTCGCTCGCCGCCTTCGAGGCCGCCGTCGCGCTCGGGTACCGCTACCTGGAGACGGACGTGCACGCGACCGCCGACGGTGTGCTGGTCGCCTTCCACGACACGCACCTCGACCGGGTCACCGACCGCGCCGGGGCGGTGGCGGAGCTGCCCTGGGAGAGCGTCAGGCGGGCCCGGATCGGCGGGACCGAGCCGGTGCCGCTGCTGGAGGACCTGCTCGGCGCGTTCCCCAGGGCCCGCTTCAACATCGACGTCAAGGCGGCGCCGGCCGTCGGGCCGCTGGTCGAGGCGATCCGCCGGACCGACGCCTGGGACCGGGTCTGCGTCGGCGGCTTCTCCGACAGCCGGCTGGCCGCCGTCCGCACCGCCGCCGGACCCCGGCTGGCGACCTCGCTCGGCCCGCGCGAGGTGGCCCGGCTGCGGCTGCGCTCGCTGGCCGAATCGTTCCTGCCCGGGCGCGCCTCCACACGGTCCGGAGCGCCGTCCGAAGCCCCGTCCGGGGCCCCGTCCGGGCCGCCGTTCGCCGGGCTGTGCGCGCAGGTGCCGGAGCGTCACCGGGGAGTCCGGGTGGTCGACCGGGCCTTCGTCCGCACCGCCCACCGGCTCGGCCTCCAGGTGCACGTCTGGACTGTGGACGATCCCACACGGATCAGGGCTCTCCTGGACCTGGGTGTGGATGGCATCATGGCCGATCGCATCGACGTCCTGCGGGACGTCCTCGGCGAGCGCGGCTGCTGGACGGACGGCAGTACCGGCTCCAGCACGGTGATGGGAACCCCATGAGCACCACGAACTCGGCGACGCACCTGCCGGACGACCCACCGACCGCCCCCGACGCCGACCCGGCCGCCGCCGACACCGACGCACGCTCCCTGCGCCGGATGCAGTTCGGCTGGTACATCAACGACTGGGCCAACGCCGCCTTCTCGGCCACCGTCCTGACGGTGTTCCTCGGCCCGTACCTGACCACCGTCGCCAAGGACGCCGCCGACGCGGCCGGCAACGTCCACCCGCTCGGCCTGACGATCCGCGCAGGATCGTTCTTCCCGTACACGGTCTCCTTCTCCGTGCTGCTCTCGGTCGCGGTGATGCTGCTGACCGGCACCGTCGCCGACCGCACCGGGCGGCACAAGGAGCTGATGTGCGGCTTCGCGTACGTCGGCTCGCTCGCCACGATGGGGATGTTCTTCCTCGGCGGCGACCGCTACCTGCTCGGCGGCGGGCTGCTGGTGGTCGCCAACATCGCGTACGCGGTCTCGGTCGCGCTGTCCTACGCCTACCTGCCCGGCCTCGCCTCCCCCGACGAGCGCGACAAGGTTTCCTCCAAGGGCTGGGCCTACGGCTACGCGGGCGGCGGACTGCTGCTGATCGCCAACCTGGCGCTGTTCCAGGGCCACGACGCGTTCGGCCTGGACTCCGGCACCGCCGTACGGATCTGCCTCGCCTCGGCCGGCCTGTGGTGGGCGCTGTTCACCATCGTCCCGATGCTGCGGCTGCCCTCCCGGGCCGGCGTGGCCCCCACCGCCACCGCCGCCCCCACCGCCCCCGCGGAAACCACGGCCACCGCGCCAGGCAAGCCCGGAAAACCCGGCAAGCCCGCCGCCGGCAGCCTGCGCGAACTCGGCCGCACCCTGCGCCGGATGCGCGAGCACCCGCTCACCCTGCTCTACCTCGCGGCCTTCCTCTGCTACAACGACGGCATCCAGACCGTCGTCTCCCAGGCCTCGCTCTACGGCAGCGAGGAACTCGGCATGGAGCAGACCTCACTGGTCACCGCCGTGCTGCTGGTCCAGGTCGTGGCGATCGGCGGCGCCCTGCTGCTCGGCCGGATCGCCCACCGGTACGGCGCCAAGCGGACCATCCTCGGCTCCCTGGTCGGCTGGGTCGTCACCCTGGCCCTCGGCTACTTCATGCCCGCCCACCAGCCCGCCTGGTTCTACGCCCTGGCCTGCATGATCGGCCTGGTGCTCGGCGGCAGCCAGGCACTCTCCCGCTCCCTCTTCTCCCACCTCATACCGCCGGGCCGGGAGGCCGAGTACTTCAGCTTCTACAAGGTCAGCGACCGCGGCACCAGCTGGATGGGCCCGCTCGTCTTCGGCCTCGCCTACCAGCTCACCGGCAGCTACCGCTCGGCGATCATCTCGCTGCTGGTCTTCTTCGTCATCGGCTTCGCCGTCCTGCTCAAGGTCCCGGTCCGCCGCGCCATCGAGGCCGTCGGCAACCCGGTCCCCGAGCGCCTCTGACCGCTCGCACGACGGACCGGGCCCGGCCGCTCCCCCATCGCGGTACCGCGCTGGCCGGGGCTGGCCCCGCCCCGGTACCAGCCCGCCAGGTTGC
>NZ_JBSFJC010000180.1:0-13295 GCF_053597855.1 Kitasatospora sp. NPDC001225 | reverse complement strand
GTCCACCCGCTCGGGCAGCCGGGCGCCGCTCTCGAAGGCCGCGTCGGCGCCGAGCTCCAACGCTCCATCGCCGCAGCCCTGTTGTGCCGCACCCGGGGCGCCTGGCCGACCTGGCGAACCGGCGTGCGCACCGCCCCGTTCCGCGCCCACGCCTGGATCGAGGCCGAGGGCGGCCCCGTCGACGAGCCCGCCGAACTCGCCCACTTCCACCCGCTGATCACCATCGCCCCGGAGCCCCGGCCGGGCTGGTGACCGGCGGAGGGCCGCGCGGGAAGTCGGCCCGGCTTCCCGCGGGCGGCAGGGGGCGCTACCGGTGCGGGGACGGCACGCCGGCGGCGCGCAGCCGGGCCTCGGTGAGCGCGGTCAGCCGGGCCGAGACCGGGGCCTGGTCGTCGCGGTGGCGGTCGATCAGCCGGTACTGGGTGGCGGCCCTGGCCCAGGCGCGCAGGCTGGCCGGGTCGCCCAGCAGGGCGGGGTTGGCGAGGTAGTGGTCGGCCATGGCGGCGGCGAGCTCCTCGACCCTCGGATCGTCCGGCTCCCAGGCCTCGGCCTCCTGGCCGCGTCTGGTCAGCTCGACGAACCCCGGGTCGTCCAGGCGCAGTTCGAGCTGGGCGAGGAGGCCGTCGAAGCCCTCCGGCACCAGCGCCCGCGCCAGCACCAGGGCCTCGCGCTGCGCCGCCACGTAGTCGGGGCCGAGGCCGAGCCCGGGCATCCGCTCCAGGACCGCGCAGGCGCGGTCGGGCAGCAGGGCCCGGTCGCCGTCGGCGAGCCGGTGCAGGGTGTCGCGGCGCGCGGTCAGTTCCGTGATCCGCTCGGTCAGGCGCCGCTCCACGTCGGCGAGGGCGGTGGCGAACCGCTCGCCGTCGGCGTCGAGCAGCGGCCCGACCTCCGCCAGCGGCACCCCGGCGGCGGCCAGCGTCCGGACCTGCACCAGCCGCAGCAATTCGCCCGACCCGTACCGCCGGTAGCCGGAGGCGTCGCGCAGCGGCTCCTCGACCAGCCCCTGCCGGTGGTAGTGCCGCACCGTCTTCACCGTGACGCCGACGTACGCGGCCGCCTGCCCGATCGTGACTCCGTTTGCCATCCGTTCAGCCTGCCGTACGGCCGGATGCCGTGGGGCCGGGCCCGGTGCCGAACACCTCGTCGACGAGCCGTCGCTGGGCGCTCTGGAACGCCGCGGCGACGGACACGTCGGCGTCGTCCACGTAGGTCAGCCCGGCGGTCAGGGTGGTGCCGCCGTCCGGCGAGCCGTACATCAGCGCGGCCGAGCCGATGGTGGCGCCGTTGTGGTGGAAGACGGTGCCCGTGTCCGTGGCCTGGGCGAAGATCCCCAGCCCGTAGCCGACCGTCGCCTCCGGCGCGCGCATCTCGGCCAGCAGGCCGGGCGGCAGCAGCCGGCCGCCCATCAGCGCGGAGAAGTACACGTGCAGGTCCCGGGTGGTCGAGATCATGTCGCCGCCGCCCGAGACCCAGGACGGGTTGTGCCGGGTGACGTCGACCGTCCGCTCCCGCCCGGCGTCCTCGTAGCGGTAGTAGCTGCGGCCGTGCGGCTCGGGCACCTCCGGCGAGGCGCCCGGGGCCACCGTCCCGGTCAGCCCCAGCGGCTCCAGGACCAGCCGCCGCAGCTCCTCGGCGAACGGCCGGCCGGTGACCCGCTCGACCACCAGCCGGGCCAGCACGTAGTTGGTGTTGGCGTAGCTCCAGCGCGCCCCCGGCGCGAACCGCGCCGGCCGGGACAGCGACAGCCGCACCAACTCCTCGGGCCGGTAGGTGCGGAAGCGGTCCTCCACCCACTCCCGGCCCCGCCACGGGACCCCCGGCACGAACGTCCCGTCCTCCTCCAGCTCGCCGGTGTGGTTGAAGATCCCGCTGGTGTGCTGGAGCAGCATCCGCACCGTGATCCGCCGGTCCAGCCCGAACCCGGGCAGGTGGTCGCCGGCCGGGTCGTCCAGGGCCAGCCGGCCCTCGGCCACCAGCATCAGCACCGAGGTCGCGATGAAGCTCTTGGTGACGCTGCCGACGCGGAAGTGCCCGTCGGCCGGCGGCCTCTCCTCGCGGCCCAGCTCGCGGGACCCGGCGGTGCCGACCCACTCGCCGTGCGCGTCGTTCACCCGCACCTGCACGCCGAGGAAACCGGATCCGGCGATCTCCTCGACCGCCCGTCGCAGCTCCGGGCGGTCCGGGCCGTGGGTGGAGTGGTGGGTGGTGGACATGCTGCCCCCTCGTATCGCGGGGCCCGCGTCGTCGTCGGGCCCGATGAGAGGAGCCTCCACCCTGACCCAAGGTCAACCTCAACCGTGTTCCGGCTCACAGGCGCGGCCCGCCCACGCGAGGCGGGAGGCGCGGGAGGCGGGGCGCGGCGCCGGGTGGGGTGGACGGGGGAGCCCGGAGGCCGGGGCCGCCGTCGGCACGATCGGGAAGGCGGCGGCCCCGGCCCCGGTACGGGTTTCCGTACGGGCGGGGCATCGACCGCGGGGTTGCCCGTACGGCTGCGGTCGGCACCCATTCCACGACTTCAACAGGACTTGAAGTCAAGCCCCGCCCGAGGCGAGGCCCCGCCCGAGGGTGCCGCTCCGGGGCCGGGTAGCCTCGCTCCCGGCGGGGGCCCGCGGGGGACGGACACGTACACAACGGACAAGACGGACAGGGGCGGGCGGATGACGGAGCAGCACACGTACTGGCGGGCGTCGGACGGTTCGGCGGTCAGCGCCAGCCAGGCGCACATCGTGTGGACCAGGGCGGCCTACCCGGCCCTGGTGGAGGTGGCGCGCCGCTACCACGCGGTGATCAGCTACCCGGACCTGGCCGAGGCGGTGCAGGAGGCCTCGGGGGTGCGCACCCGGATCAACCAGCGGCACTGGATAGGCAAGGTGCTGGCCCTGGTGATCCGTGAGGCGCACCGGCGCGGCGACCCACCGCTGACGGCCCTGGTGGTGCACGCCACCGACGGCAAGGTCGGGCCCGGCTACCAGGAGGTGCTGGCGGTGGCCGGACAGCCGCCGGTGGCCGCCGAGATGGACCGCGAGCAGCACGCGGCCGCCGCCCGCCTGGCCTGCTACCGGCACTTCGCCGCCGACCTGCCCGCCGACGGCGGCACGCCGGCCCTGGCCCCGCGCCTGCGGGCCTCGGTGGAGCGCAAGGCCGCCGTCGCCGCGCCGCCGCGCCCGCCGGCGATCTGTCCGAGCTGCTTCCTGGAGCTGCCCGCGACGCGGGTGTGCGACTCCTGCGGGGCGACCGTCGCGCCCTGAGCACCACCGGTGAGCGAACGTCCCGAGCGGAGGCCCCGGGCGGACGCCACGTCACACGGCGGCGGGCAGCCGCCCGGGCATCTGCCAGCCCTCGGCGAGGCGGGAGGGGGCCAGGCGCCGCCCGTCGCCGAAGAACTCGCAGAACTTCATGATCAGCGGGTCCCAGCCGACCGGGTCGACGTAGTGGTCGCTGCCGGGCACCAGCAGGCTCTCCTCGACGTGGGCGCGCACCACCGTCACCTCGAAGGCGGTGCGCCCGCCGCCCGCCAGCGCCGTCGCCGACTCCACCCGGCACTCCAGCTGCACCGGGCACTCGGCGGCGCGCGGCGCCCGCACCAGCTCGCTGGGCACCTCGGTCAGCCCGGCGGCCTCGAACTTGCGCCGCTCGTGGCGGTAGCCCTGCCGCAGCCGGTACTCGGCGATCCGCGGCTTGGCGGTCAGCAGCGCGAGGGCGTCCACCGCGTCCACCTGCGCGGAGGACGCCAGGTTGAGCACGCACTCGCCCTCGCGCCGCAGGTTCTCGGCGGTCTGCGAGCTGTCGCCCAGGCCGAGCACGCACGACTGCCCCAGCCACCAGGCCGAGGACATCGGCATGAGGTTGGCGCTGCCGTCCTCGTTGCGCGAGCCGATCAGCACCACGGGGGTGCCGAAGTACAGGACCTTGAGATCGATGGCCTTGTGCACGGGAGCCTGCCGTCCTCGGGAAATGGGGAACCGTTGCCGGTCACCGACTCTGCCGCCGCCCGCACGGGGGCGCTGGCGGTGATCGGACATCGAGTTCCGGAGGATGCGACTCCGGTTTCCCGAGGACGGCGTCCGCGCCCCGGCGACGGGCGGGACGCGGCGGCCCGCCGTCAGCCCACCGGCCCCCGGGCGGAGACCAGCCGGGCCCGGCCGTCGCGCAGCCGGTAGGACAGGCCCACCACGGCCACCTTCCCCTCGGCGATCCGCGCCGCCAGCGCCTGCGAGCGCTCCACCAGCAGGTCCACGGTCTGGCGGATGTGCTCGTCCACGATCCCGTCCCGGTCCTCGATGCCCGCCGCCCTGGCGGACAGCACGCTCGGGGTCACCCGCTCCACCACGTCCCGGACGAAACCGCCCGGCAGCTGCCCCTGCTCCAGGGAGTCCAGCGCCGCCGCCACCGCACCGCAGGAGTCGTGCCCCAGCACCACCACCAGCGGGCAGTCCAGCACGCTCACCCCGTACTCGATGCTGCCCAGCGCCTCCGCGCCGGTGACGTGCCCGGCGGTGCGCACCACGAAGAGGTCGCCCAGGCCCTGGTCGAAGATGATCTCGGCGGCCAGCCGGGAGTCCGAGCAGCCGAACAGCACCGCGAAGGGCCGCTGCGCCGGGGCGAGCGCCGCGCGGCGCCCGGCGTCCTGGTTGGGGTGCTCGGGGTTGCCCGCCACGAACCGGGCGTTGCCCTGCATCATCACCCGCAGCGCCTGGGCGGGGTCGGTCAGGAAGTCGTCCGTCGGACCGTCGAGCCGGGTGGGCTCGGGGCTGGGTATCGGTGTGGGGATCATGCCTGCACCCTAGATCGCCGCAGGTGGAGCCCGCAGCCGGGGGTCAAGGGCCGGACGGCCCCATGGACGGTCCCGTACGGCCCCGTACGGCCGTGTACAGCCCCGTACGGCCCTGTTCGGCCCGTCCCGGGCGGCTACCGGGCTACCGGGCCGGCGGGGCCGGCGGTTCCGGGGCGGGGCGCAGGGCGAGCACGGTGACGTCGTCGCGGCTGCTCCCGCCGCTCCAGCGCCGGGCCCGCCGGTCCAGGGCCTCGGGCAGGGCGTCGGCGGGGACGGCGGCGAGGTCGGCCAGGCCCCGTTCGACCGGGTAGAACGCGCCGGAGGCGTCCTGGGCCTCGGTGATGCCGTCGGTGAGCAGCACCAGCACCCCGTCCCCGGGCAGCGTGAAACGCCGCTCGGGGCGCGGTTCGCCGGTGGCGGCCAGGGCGGCGAGGCCGAGCGGGAGCCCGGCGTCCAGGGGGACGGGCTCCACCCGGCCGTCGGGGCGCAGCAGGTAGGGGGAGAGGTGGCCGCAGTTGACGGCCCGCACCTCGGTGGCGCGGCCCCCGTCGTCGGTGCCCTCGTCGTCGGTGCCCCCGTCGTTGCTGTCCGGGGCGCGGACGCAGAGCACGGTGGCCGTGACGAACCGTTCCTGCTCGCCGCTCTGCTCCGCGTAGGCGTTGTGCCGCTCCACCGCCGCCTCCAGGGCGTCGGCGACGGCGGTCAGCCGCGGCTCGCGGAAGGCCGCCTCCCGGAAGGCGCTCAGCACCGCGAAGCCCGTCCCGATCGCGAGCAGGCCCTTGCCCTGGACGTCGCCGACCAGCACCCGGGTGCCGTGCGGGGTCTCGGCGACGTCGTACAGGTCGCCGCCGACCATGGCGTCCTGCTCCAGCGGCCGGTACAGCCCGTCCAGGCGCACGTCCGGGGTGGTGACGGGCAGCGGGCGCAGCAGCTGGCGCTGGAGGGCGACGGCGACCTGCCGCATCCGCGACAGCTGCCGCTCGCGCCGCACCCGCCGCGCGCACAGGCCGATCACGGCGGCCTCGGCGGCGACCACGCCCAGCAGGGTGCCCAGGCGGGCCGGCAGGTCCCCGGGCGGGAACAGCACCGAGTGGGCCACCACCACGGCGGTCACCCACACCGAGGCCGCCACCGTCTGGGCGACGGTGCCCAGGCCCGCCAGCAGCGCGGGCAGGAACACCAGCAGCAGCACCAGACGGGCACTGGTGCCGCTGACCGCCTGGACGAGCAGCACCGCGACGGTCGCGGCCAGCAGGCCGAGCACCACCGCCCGGTTGCCGGGCGCGCGCGGGGCGGTGGGCTGCTCGTCCTCGCCGTCCACCCCTGTCGCCCTCTCCGCCGTCCGGCCCCCGCTCCAGGGTGGTCGGCGCGGCGGGGCGGGCGCGAGCGGGCTGCGCCGGGCGGGGGACGGGGTGGACGGATCGGCCGGGCGCCGTCTGTCGGTGGCAGTCGGTACCGTGGCCGGTGTGTCGTCCCCGTCCTCGTCCCCGTCTTCTACCTCGTCCCCGTCCGCGGGCCGCGTGCCGCTCGACGACCTCGTGCGGCTGCGCCGGGCCCGGGACCGGATGGACCGCGAGTACGCGCAGCCGCTGGACGTGCCGGCGCTGGCCCGCACCGCGCTGATGTCCTCCGGCCACTTCTCGCGCAGCTTCCGCGCCGCCTACGGCGAGACCCCGTACACCTACCTGATGACCCGCCGGATCGAACGGGCCAAGGCGCTGCTGCGGCGCGGGGACCTGAGCGTGACCGAGGTCTGCATGGCGGTGGGCTGCACCTCGCTGGGCTCCTTCAGCACCCGCTTCACCGAGCTGGTCGGGCAGAGCCCCAGCGCCTACCGGGCCCGCGACCACGAGCAGGGCGCGGCGATCCCGGCCTGCGTCGCCAAGATCGGCACCCGCCCGGTGCGGCGCGCGGAGGCCAAGGAGGCGAAGGAGGCCAAGGGGGCGAAGGGGAACGGGAGCGACGGCGGCCCCGGTGCTCCCGTAGCGTGACGGGCATGAGCATCGAACTCGCGCAGTGCTTCATCGCCGTCGACGACCACGACCGGGCGCTCGCCTTCTACCGCGACGTCCTCGGCTTCGAAGTGCGCAACGACGTCGGCTTCGAGGGTATGCGCTGGGTCACCGTCGGCTCGCCCGACCAGCCCGGCGTGGAGATCGTCCTGGAGCCCCCGCTGGCCGACCCGCACGCCTCCGAGGCCGACCGCCGGGCCGCCGCCGAACTCCTCGCCAAGGGCCTGCTGCGCGGCGTCATCTTCCGCACCGACGACTGCGACGCCACCTTCGAGCGCATCCGGGCGGCCGGCGCCGAGGTCCTCCAGGAGCCGATGGACCAGCCCTACGGGGTGCGCGACTGCGCCTTCCGCGACCCGTCGGGCAACATGCTGCGCTTCAACCAGCCGCGTACGGCGTAGCCGGGCGGGGGCGTGCGGCCTGAGGCTCAGGCGGTCCGGGCGGGCAGCGTGCGGGCGGGCAGCGGGTAGTCGGGCAGGGCGATGTCGCCGGCCTTGGCGAACTGGGCGGCCAGCACGGGGCGCAGCGGCCAGCGGCCCATCCAGCGCATGGAGGCGGCGCGCAGGCGGATCGCCAGGGCGCTGTCCGGGGCGTAGCCGCGCAGGCCGCCGGGCGGTAGCTCCTGGGCCCGGGTGGCGTAGGGGCGCATCAGCTCCTCGTAGCGGGCGAAGGCGGTGCGGAAGTCGCCTGCGGCGGCGGCGAGTTCACCGGCCAGCAGGTAGGCGCCGACCAGGGCGAGGCTGGTGCCGAGGCCGGTCAGGGGGCTCGGGCTGTACCCAGCGTCGCCGAGCAGGGCGACGCGGCCGCGGCTGTAGTGGTCGAGGTGGACCTGGCCGAAGGTGTCGAAGGCGAAGTCCCCGGCGGTGCGCATCCCGGCGAGCAGCCGGTCCACCTCCCAGCCGGCGCCGGCGAAGCGCTCGGCGAGCAGGCGCCGCTGGGCGGCGGTGTCGCGGCGGTCGTAGGCCGCGGGTGCGCGGCGCAGGCCGAGGGAGGCCTTGACCTCGCCGGGCAGCCGGCCGGGGCGGGCGCCGGCGACCAGGCCGCCGGGGGCGTTGTACATCAGGAACCAGCCGTCGAGCTCGCGGGCGAGGGCGGGGTCGTGGACGGTGAACCAGGCGTGGCAGCCGCCGAGCGGCCGGTAGTGGGCGCCTTCGCTGCCGTCGGGGCCGGCGGGGTCGTCGCCGGGGCGGAAGGCGAGGCAGCGGACGGCGGAGTGCAGCCCGTCCGCGCCGACGACCAGGGCGAAGCGGCGGGCGGGGGCGTTCTCGAAGGTGACGGTGACGCCCCCGGCGTCCTGGTCGAGCGCGGTGACGGTGTCGTCCCAGAGGTACTCGACGCCGTCGGTGGCCTCGCGCAGCAGGTCGGCGAGGTCGCCGCGGAGGATCTCGATCTCGGAGACGATGCCCTCGCCGTCGAACAGCCCGACGGGTATCCGGGCGGTGGCCCGCCCGCGCCGGTCGACCAGGGCGATGCCGTGCTGCTCGACGCGCAGCGCGCGGGCCCGCTCCATCAGCCCCATCCGCTCGATCACGGTGCGCCCGGCGCCGCGCAGGTCGACGGCCTGCCCGCCGGGGCGCGGGCCGGCGGCGCGCTCGACGACGGTGGGGGTGAAGCCGTGGCGGCGCAGCCAGTAGGCGAGGGCGGGGCCGGCGATCCCGGCGCCGGAGACGAGGACGTCGGTGCCGGGGCGGTCGGCGGCAGGGACGTCGGTGGCGGGGGCATCGGTGCCCGTCGGATGGTCCAGGTGTTCCATGCCGCCGAATGTACGCCGTACGCGTCGGCGCCAACAAGCCTTGCCGTGGGGCTATTTGAGGCTGGTGCACTAGTGCGGTGGGGTGCTCCGGGGCAGGTCCGGCGGCGCGCGGGGGCGTTCGTGCGGGCAGACGGCCCGACGGGTGCACTAGTGCGGCACCATGGTGCGATGGAGAGCACTCGACAGACAGTCAGTTCCGGCTCGCCCCTCGAACCGCGGATCGGCTTCTCCCGCGCCGTGCGCAAGGGCAACCACGTCGCGGTCGCGGGCACCGCCCCGATCAGCGAGCAGGGCACGACGGTCGGCCAGGGCGACGTCTACGCCCAGACCGTCCGCTGCCTGGACATCGCCGAGGCCGCCCTGCGGGAGGCGGGCGCCACCCTCACGGACGTCGTACGGACCCGCGTCATGCTCACCGACATGAGCCAGTGGCGGGAGGCCGCGCGCGCCCACGGCGAGCGCTTCGCGCAGATCCGCCCGGTCACCACCTTCGTGGAGGTGTCGCGCTTCATCGACGAGCGCTGGCTGGTGGAGGTCGAGGTGGACGCGGTGATCGGCTAGCCGGCGGGGGGCCGGGGTCGAGGTCGTCGGGGTAGGGGCGGCCGGGGCGGAATGAAAGGCGGGACGGGTGCTGTTGTCGCTGGTCGATATACCCCCACCCGTATTTTTTCGGGCCTCCGGACCTCCCCGGCGCCCGAGAACGGAGCACCACGTGAACCGCCCCGCCGAAGCCGTACGGCCCGCCGCCCCGCCCCCCGACGCCCCCGGCAGCGGCGGCGCCCCCGAGAACGGCCGACCCGGGCCGCTCGGCCGCCTCGGGGTGTGGTCGACCCGGCACTTCAAGGCCGTCCTGGTCGGCTGGCTGATCGTCGTCATCGGCCTCGGCGCCTTCGCCCCCAAGGTCACCAGCGCGCTGTCCGGCGCCGGCTGGCAGGCCGACGGCTCCCAGTCCGTCCGGGTCCGCGAACTCGCCGAGCGGCACTTCGCCGGCAACGCCTCCTCCGCGATCCAGATCGTCGTCGCCGCCGACCGCCCCGTCACCGACCCGGCCGTCCAGAAGGTGATCACCGAGGCGCACGACCTCGCCGCCGCCGACCCGCGGGTGTCCACCGTCGTCACGCCCCAGCCCGGCGCCACCATCAGCCCCGACGGCCGCACCGCCGTCCTGCTCGCCGGCGCCGCCGCCTCGCCCGACGACATGGTCCGCGCCGCCGACGACCTCAAGGGACCGCTCGGCGCCCTGTCCACGGACGGCGTCAGCGTCCACGCCACCGGCGCCTCCGTCCTGTGGAGCGACTTCAACAAGGCCAACCACGACGCCATGATGAAGTCCGAGGTCATGTCCTGGCCGGTCACCCTCGCCATCCTGGTGCTCGCCTTCGGCTCCCTCGTCGCCGCCGGACTGCCCCTGCTGCTCACCATGGCCGGCCTCGCCGCCTCGGCCGGCTCCCTCGTCCTGATCAGCCACCTCTTCCCGGTGTCCGTCTGGGCGATGAACTTCGCCATGATGTTCGCCCTGGCCCTCGGGATCGACTACGCGCTCTTCCTCGTCATGCGCTTCCGCGCCGCCCGCCGGGCCGACGGCCGTTCCGCCGGCCGCGCCGACGAGGGCGCCGTGCGCGCCGTCGCCGAGACCATGGACACCGCCGGCAAGGCCGTCCTGCTCTCCGGCGCCACCGTCCTGGTCAGCCTCTCCGCCGTGATGCTCGTCCCCTCCCCGGCGTTCCGCTCGATGGCCGGCGGCATCATGCTCGCCGTCCTGTTCGTCCTCGCCGCCACCCTCACCCTGCTGCCCGCCGTCCTCGGCCGGCTCGGCCACCGCGTCGACGCCCTCTCCCTGCCCTGGACCAAGTCCACCCCACCCGCCTCCCCGCGCTTCGCCGCCTGGGGCGAACGCCTCTGGAAGCACCCGCTGCGCTACGGCGCCCTCGCCCTCGCCGCACTGATCGCCCTCGCCGCCCCCGTCATCGGACTGCGCACCGCGATGCCGTCCATCACCGTCCTGCCCGAGGACGCCAGCGCCCGCGCCGGCTACACCGCCGTCCAGCAGGCCTTCGGCCCCGGCGCCCCCGGCACCCTGCAGATCCTCACCCCCACCGACCGCGCCGCCGAGGTCGCCGCCCGGGTCGCCACCACCCCCGGCATCGCCGCCGCCATGCCCGCCCAGGCCGCCGCCGACGGCTCCGGCTGGTCGATGATCCAGGCCGTGCCCACCGTCGACCCCTCCAGCCCCGACCTCTCCGGCACCGTCCACACCCTGCGCGCCGAACTGCCCGCCGACACCATGGTCGGCGGCGCCGCCGTCGAGAACCTCGACCTGCAGCACCTGCTCACCGAGAAGACCCCGCTGGTCATCGGCGTCGTCATGGCCCTCGGCTTCCTGCTGCTGCTCGCCGCCCTGCGCGCCCCGCTGATCGCCGCCCTCGGCACCGCCGCCAGCCTGCTGTCCACCGGAGCCGCCTTCGGCGTCGCCCGCCTGGTCTTCCAGGACGGCCACGGAGCCGGCCTGCTGGGCTTCACCCCGCAGGGCTTCCTGGACGGCTGGGCACCGGTGTTCTTCTTCGCGATGATCTTCGCCATCGCGATGGACTACACCGTCTTCCTCCTCGCCTCCGCCAAGGAGCACTACGAACGCACCGGCGACCCCAAGGCCGCCATGACCGGGGCCCTGGCCCACTCCGGCCGGGTCGTCTTCGCCGCCGCCGGCGTCATGGTCGCGGTGTTCTTCACCTTCGCCCTGTCCGGCCCGCTCCCGCCCAAGGAGATGGGCATCGTCCTCGGCACCGCCGTCCTCCTCGACGCCGCCCTGGTCCGCCTCGTCCTGCTCCCCGTCCTGCTGCGCCTGACCGGGCACGCCGCCTGGCACACCCCCCGCTGGCTGGACCGGGTACTGCCGCGGATCACCTTCTCGCACGGCTGACGGCCTGCCCGTCCCCGTGCGGCCCCTGCCCCCCCGGCGCACTGCCGGGGGGCAGGGGCCGACTGTTGCCGCCACCGGGTACCCGCTTCGCGCCACCGGTCCGGCGTCAGGCTCAGGGTGCGGGCGTGGGGGACGGCCCGGCGGTCGGGGCGGGGGCGGTCAGCGCGTGGAGCAGGTCCTCGCCGAGGGTGAGGCCGGTGGCGGAGTGGTCGGGCAGCCCGTAGTCGCCGTACCAGTCGGCCGGGGCTTCCGGGTGCGGGCCGCTGACCGCGACCCGGCCCCGGCCGTACGGGGCGACGGCGGCGGCGGTGCGGCCGTTGGGGTAGCGGGCGAGGACGTCCGTGCCCGGGCCGTCGACGTCGAAGTACGGGCCGTCCTGGAAGTACATCCGCTGCGGGCGGCCGCGCCACAGGACGTCGACCAGGCCGTCCTGTTCGTCGGTGACGGTGGCGTCCGGGGAGCGGATGTACTCGCCGGAGTCGCCGGGCAGGAGGTCGAAGCCGGGGTCGCCGGCCAGGTAGCCGCCCATGCACAGCCCCAGGTAGCGGCCGCCGCCGCGCACGTAGGCGCGCACCAGGTCCGGGGAGAAGCCCGGTTCGCGGGCCAGCAGGTCCCACGCGGTGCCCACCTCCTGCCCGTTGGTGCCGCCCGGCTGCACGTACACCGCCGCGTCGGCCAGCGCCGCCGGGCCGAACCGCACCCGCTCCTTGGGTCCGATGAACCGCACCGCGAACCCGGCCCGCTCCAGCAGCCCCCGCGCCGCCTCCGGGCACCCGTCGCAGGCGGCCGGCCCCCGGTACACCAGCGCCGTCGGCCGCTCCTCGCCCCGTTGCGGCAGGGACCTCTCCGCCGGCTCGCCGCCGCACCCCGCCGTCACCAGCACCGCCGCCGCCACCAGTCCCAGCACCCGCCCGACCCGCACTCCCGCCACCCCTCCCGAAGGCCCCGCGCGGCCGCCCCTCGCCGTCCGCCGTGACGACGCTACGGCCCGCCGGGCGCGCACCGGGCGCGCGCCCCCCGATCCGGCGAACCCGCGCGGCCGGGGTTGACGCGTGGCGGTGCGGAGACACCGATGGCCCCCGCGCCGCCCCGAGGGCACAATGACCTGGTCCGACGGGCGGGAGGGGACCCATGGGGAAGACGGACGGCCTGCGGGGCGGGCGCGGACGGGCGGCCGGCGCGCTGCTGCTGCGCGGCCTGCTCGCCCTGCTGGGACTGGCAGTTGTGGCGATCGGCTTCGTCCGGTTCGACGCCGCGTACGACGCCCGCGGCGCCTACCTCGACGCACCCGCCTGCGGGGCCCAGGCCACCGGGCCGCAGGAGGACTGCCTGCGCTCGGAGAGCGGCCGGGTGACGAGGAAGTGGGCTGACCCGGGCAACGACTCGACCTCGTACGGGATCGCGGTGGCGCGCGAGAACGGGCCGAGCGACACCTACCCGGTCAGGGAGTCGCTCTACGACGCCGTGGACGTCGGCTCCGTGGTCGAGCTGAGGCTCTGGCACGGCCGGGTCGCCGACATCGCCTACCAGGGCCGCCGCACCGAGCCGCCGAGCACCCCGTGGCTCGCCATGACCGGGGTCGCGCTGCTGGTCGGCGCGGGCACGACGTTGCTGGTCCGCGGCCTGACCGGGACGTTCCAGAGCGAGGGCGACTGGCGGGTCCCGCTGGGAACCGCGATCTCGCTGTTCCTCGCCACCGGGTTCGGCGGCGCGCTGATGCTGTCCCAGCACTGGCCGTGGGGCCTGGCGATGGCCGTGGCGGGGGGGGGGGGGGGGGGGGGCCCCCCCCCACCAGGGGGGTGTGGGGAGGGGGGAGGGACGCAACAAGGAAAACGC
>NZ_JBSFJC010000179.1:0-13522 GCF_053597855.1 Kitasatospora sp. NPDC001225 | reverse complement strand
GCCGAGTGCGGCCGCTGCCACGACCCGGTGCCCCGCCCCGGCATCTGCCGCGCCTGCGCGGGCCTCGGCACGAGAACCGTCGCCGTCGGCACCGGGGCCGGGGCCACCCCCGGAGGCGTCGCCCGCGCCCGCGCCGCCCTGCGCGGGTGGCCCGGGCGGCCGGTCGCCGCGAACTCCTAGCTGGCGAAGCCGCCTTCGGGGCGAATGATCTCCAGGTTGGTGCCGTCCGGGTCGTTGAAGTAGGCGACCCGGGTGCCGAGGGCGGCGTCCGGGGTGACCTCGCCCTCGATGAAGGTGTAGTCGTCGCCGAGGAAGTCGTAGCCGGCGTCCTTCATCCGCGTGTACACGGCGTCGAAGTCGTCGACCCGCAGGCACAGGTGCATCGAGCCGGGCCGGTTGGCCACGCCGCCGGTCCGTTCGCCGACCGGCTCCTGGAACTGGATGAGGTCGATGCCGAGGCTGTTGTCCAGGTTGATCGTGGCGTAGCGCAGCTTCGCCACGGGCAGGCCCTGCGACTTCCCGAACGGCACGCTGTGCATGGTGCCTTGCGCGACGGGCTCCCGCCCGGTGAGGGCCGTGTAGAAGGCGATCGACGCGTCCAGGTCGGAGACCGAGATGCCGACGTGGGCGGCGAGGGTGAGGTTGATCGGGGTGCTGGAAACGGCCATGGTCGTCCCTCTCGTTCGCGCCCCGTGGCCCCCGGTTTCGGGGTGGGCGGCGCGGGGCGGAGTGCTGGAGAAACCGGTCCGCTCACCATTGTCCCGATGCCCGCCGACCGCGCACCTCAGGGGCGGCGGTCGGGGTTCAGGGGCCGGCCAGGGCGGCGTCGACCGCCGCTTCGGCGTGCAGCCGGGTGGTGGGGAAGACGGGCACCGGGCTGTCCTCCGGCCGGACGAGCAGTTCGATCTCGGTACAGCCGAGGATGATCCCTTCCGCGCCCCCGGCCACCAGTTCGCCGATCACCCGCCGGTAGGCCGCCCGGGATTCCTCGCGGACCAGTCCGACGCACAGTTCCTCGTAGATCACCCGGTGGACCAGGGCGCGCGAGTCGGCCTGCGGCACCTGGACGTCCAGGCCGCCCGCCGCCAACCGGCCGCGGTAGAAGTCCTGTTCCATCGTGAAGGCCGTCCCGAGCAGTCCGACCCGCCGCAGGCCCGCTGCCCGGACGGCGGCCGCCGTGGTGTCGGCCAGGTGCAGCAGGGGGACGGAGACCGCCGCCGCGACCTGGTCGGCGACCTTGTGCATGGTGTTGGTGCAGATCAGCAGCAGGTCGGCGCCGGCCGCCTCCAGTGACCGGGCCGCGTCGGCGAGGACCTGGCCGGCCTCCTCCCATCGGCCGGCCGTCTGCAGCCGTTCGATCTGCGCGAAGTCGACGGAGTAGAGCACGAGTCGGGCGGAGTGCAGTCCGCCGAGGCGCTCGCGGGTGAGTCGGTTCAGCAGGCGGTAGTACTCGGCGGTGGATTCCCAGCTCATGCCGCCGATCAGGCCGATGGTCTTCATGGGGCCATTTATAAGCAGGAATCGAAATGTGAGGCAAGTGCATAAGTAAATCTTTGATTAATTCTCCCGGGGCACCCGGTGCTGCCACTCCCGGGCGAACACCTCCGATCCGCCCTCCAGTGCCCGCAGTTGGACGATGCTGAGGAAGTGCCCGGCGTCGCAGCGCAGTTGGGTGCGGGTCTGGACGGTGATGTCCCAGCCGATGTCGGGGCGCTCCAGGCGGACGGTGTGGTCGGTGCGGGCCTGGGCGCTGAGCGGGGCGCCGGTGAGCACCCGGTAGGCGGTGACGGTGTGTTCGTCGCGGACCAGGCCGTCGGGGTGGGTGCGGGTGCCGTCGGTGGCGGGGGAGAACTCGGCGCGCCACTCGTGGCGGCCGATGTCGTGCACGGTGAGGTGCTCGGGCCGGGCGGTGAGCGGTTCGGTGAGGTGGACGGCGAGCGGTTCGGGCAGTATCGGGGGTTCGAAGGTGACGGGCCGGGTGCCGACGTCGGCGGCGAGGTGGCGCACCGGCAGGCTGAGGGTGGAGCGGGACGGGTCGACGCCGTACCCGGTGTCCTCGGCCGGGGGCCACACCCAGGGCCAGTAGACGGAGGAGAGGGCGAGCCGCAGCCGGTGCCCGGCCGGGATGGTCGAGGCGCAGGCCGCGAGTTCGACCTCGGCGTCCGGGCCCACGGCGGCCAGGACGCCCCGGGTGACCAGGTCCGAGGTGCCGTCCGGGCCGACCGCGCACAGCCGGACGGCCACCTGGGCGGGCGCGTCGTCCTCGCGCAGCCGCAGCCGTACGGTCGGGGTGCCGAGCAGTTCGACCGGTTCGGGCAGCGGCTGGGAGTCGAAGCAGACCGAGCGGCCGTCCTCCTCCCGCTGGTCGGGCGGCTGGTCCGCGGGGCGGCCGTGCGGGACGTAGGCGCCGGCGTTGAGGCCGGTGTGCTGCGGGGAGCGGACCCGGACGTACCGCTCGTCGGAGGCGGTGCCGGCGGTGCGCAGCGGTCCGTCCAGGCCGTAGTGGATCGCGCGGACGTCGGGGGAGGGCCAGGCCTCGTCGCCGGTCCAGCGGGTGGTGAGCCAGCTGCGCAGGGCGGGTTCCTGGAGGGCGTCGGTGTCGACGCCGCGCAGCCAGTGGTCCCACCAGCGCAGGGTGTCGGGCAGGGCGGCCTCGGGCAGGCCGTGCGGCCAGGGGCCGATCAGGGCGCGCGCGGTGGGGGACTCGGCGAGCAGCCGCAGCACGAAGGAGCAGGACGGGTCGCCCCAGCCGGCCACCGCGAGGGTGGGCACGGACACCGGGACGGTGCTCTCGCCGGCCGCGAGCCAGTCGTCGACGGGCGGGTTCAGGGACTCCAGCCGGGCCAGCCAGGCGGCCCGCCAGGCGTCGCCGACGTACCGCGGGTCGGGCGGCAGGGCGGCGTCGGCGACCAGGGCGGTGAGCCGGGCCTGCAGGTCGGCGGCGAGCACGGCGCCGCCGGTCCGGTGCCCGCCCTCGGGGCAGGCGGTGACCACGGCGCCGACGGTCTCGGGGGTCCGGGCGGCGAGCCGCAGCGCGGTGGTGCCGGCCGCGCCGACGCCGAGCAGGCCGAGCCGGCCGTTGCACCAGGGGCGGCGGGCGAGCCAGTGGACCACGGCGGCGCCGTCGGCCAGCTCCTGGTCGCCGCCGGGTTCGCCGGGGACGCCCTCGGAGTTGCCGTGCCCGCGGGTGTCGACCCGGACGGCGGTGTAGCCGTGGCCCGCGTACCAGGGGTGGCGGCGGGCGTCCTCGGCGGCGGTCCGGTCGGTGAGGCGGCCGCCGGAGTACTCCAGCAGGGCGGGGCCGGGCTCGTCGCCGACCGGCCGCCACAGCCGGGCGGCCAGCCGCGTGCCGTCGGGCAGCGGGACGCGCAGGTCCTCGCGGGTGGTGTGGAAGGGGTAGGACGGCATCGGCCGCTCCTGTCGGTCCCGGGCCGGTGGAGCACCGGCGGGCCCGCGGCGCGTACGGACGGGGTGCCGCTCCGTACGAGCGCGCCGCGGGCGTCGGTACTCCGACAGTAGGGGAGGGAGCGGCCCTTTTCCTGGCGAGCAGCCCTGGCGGGGGCACCCCGGGGCCGAGCCGCCCCGATCCGGGGCGCGGCCGGTCAGGCCTTGCTGAGCCAGGCGGTGGCGTTGAGGGCGAGGGCGGCGTCGGTGCCCGCCGGGTCGTCCCAGCCGTTGTACAGGGTGTTGCCGGACTGGCCGGTGCCGTCGTCGATCGGGGAGCTGTCGCCCCAGACCGCGACCCGGCCGGAGCCGAAGGTGCTGGTGACGAAGAAGGCGCCGGTGTTGCCGCTGTAGCCGGTCCGGTAGACCAGGCCCTTGACGTTCGGGTTGTCGGCGGGCTTGAGGGTGAAGGTGGTGCCGTTGCGCAGGATCGAGCCGGTGACGGCGCCGAAGGGGCCGTGCAGCACCGGGTCGGTCGCGTCGTTGACCGCGCGCGGGTTGTCGGTGGTGATGTTGAGCAGGTCGACCGAGAAGCCGAAGGGGTCGTTGTTGTTCACCCCGTTGCTGGTCAGCAGGTCGTTGATGATCTTCGGGGAGTCCCAGCCGTCGTTGTTGCGGTCGCTGTTGACGTGGTCGGAGACCAGGAAGAGCCCGCCGCCGTTCTGGACGAACTTCATGATCGCGGTCTTCTCGCTCGCGCTGAACCGGATGTTGGGCTCCGGGATCACGAAGGTGTCGAAGTTGGCGAGGTCGAGCGCGGCGCCGGTGCCGTAGCTGATGGTGGAGCCGGCCGGGAGGGTCTTCAGGCTGTACTGGCCGGTCTTCTGGAGGGCGACGCCCCAGGCGGAGAGGGCGCCGGTCCAGCTCTTCTCGGTGGTGGGGTTGGCGTTCTGGGCCAGCGGGTCGGGCTGGCTGGTGCTGATGATCCAGTCGGCGTTGCCCGCGGTCTCGGCCTTGCTGTTGTCGAACAGCACCCGGTGCGGGGTGGCGCCGGCCGCGGTGGCCCGGGTGGTGGGGGCGGTGGGGCCGGGTGCGGCGGTGGCGACGGGGGTGGTGAGACCGGCCGCGAGCAGCGCCGCACCGGCCAGGGCCGCGGCGGTTCGAATACGGATCGTCATGAGCCGTTCCTCCGTGGGGAGTTGAGGGGTCGGCGCGCAGGTTTTCGCGCGTAGAACGGGAGTATCCGCGCGTAGAGCGCACGGTGAAAGCCCCGGGAGGTTACGAAGCCTTGTACGGGTGGTGACGATCTCCGGGGGTCGATCGGAAGTCGGGGGAAGCCGGGGGGAAGCGGTGTGAAAGCGGGGCGGAAACGGTGCGGAAGCGGGGGGAGACGAATCCGTAATTGCGCATGACTTGCAACTGCGCGCGTCAAGGCGGAAAGATGGCCCAGCTTCGACCGCCCGACCGAAAGGACACGACGATGACCGCCCCCCGCTGGCGCGACCGGCTCACCCGTGAGGAGTGGATCCGCCTGGCCGGAATGGGCGGATTCATCCTCGCGCTGCACGTCGTCGGCTGGTTCACCCTGCTCGCGCTGGTCGAGCCCGAGCACTACACCGTCGGCGGCCAGGTGTTCGGCGCGGGCATGGGCCTGACCGCCTACACCCTCGGCATGCGGCACGCCTTCGACGCCGACCACATCGCCGCCATCGACAACACCACCCGCAAGCTGATGGGCCAGGGCAAGCGGCCGCTGTCGGTCGGCTTCTGGTTCTCGCTCGGGCACTCCTCGATCGTCTTCGGCCTCTGCGCGCTGCTGGCCTTCGGCATCCGCTCGCTGGCCGGCCAGGTGGAGTCCGACGACTCGACGCTGCACGAGATGACCGGCCTGATCGGCGTCACCGTCTCCGGCACCTTCCTGCTGCTGCTCGGCCTGATCAACCTGGGCGCCTTCAACGGCATCCTCAAGGTCTTCCGCCGGATGCGCCTGGGCGACTACGACGAGGCGGAGCTGGAGCGCCAGCTGGAGCGGCGCGGGCTGATGAACCGCATCCTCGGCAAGGTCACCAGGGCCGTCACCAAGCCCTGGCACATGTACCCGGTGGGCCTGCTGTTCGGCCTGGGCTTCGACACCGCCACCGAGGTGTCCCTGCTGGTGCTGGCGGGCGGCGCGGCGGCCTTCTCGCTGCCCTGGTACGCGCTGCTCACCCTGCCGATCCTGTTCGCGGCCGGGATGAGCCTGCTGGACACCATCGACGGCTCGTTCATGAACTTCGCGTACGAGTGGGCCTTCTCCAAGCCGGTCCGCAAGATCTACTACAACCTGACCGTCACCGGGCTGTCGGTGCTCGTCGCGCTGGTGATCGGCTCGATCGAGCTGATCGGCCTGCTCGGCGAGAAGCTGGACATCACCAGCGGCCCGATCGCCTGGATCGGCGGGCTGGACCTCAACTTCGTCGGTTACGCGATCGTCGGACTGTTCGTGCTCACCTGGGCCGCGGCGATCGCCTACTGGAAGCTCGGCAACGTCGAGGAGAAGTGGTCGGCCGGGCTGGCCGCCGCCTCGGCCACCGGCTCCGGCTCGGCCTCCGGCTCCGCCTCCGCGAAGTCCGAGTAGCGCGCGCACGAGAACCGAGGGGCCGGTGACCGGGGTCTGGTCACCGGCCCCTCGGGGCTTTTCCGGCGGCACCGCTCCGGCGCCGAGGTGGCACCGCCCCGCCGCTACTTCAGCGCGGCCAGCACCGCCTGCGCCATCACCTGCTCGCCGGTCGCGTTCGGGTGGAACGGCACGGCGGGCGAGCCGGGCAGCGCGCCCTCGATCCAGCGGTCGTCCGAGCAGACGTCGTGCCCGAGGGTCGGTGTCGCGGTGTCCACGTAGGTCGCGCCGTTCGCGGCCGCGGTGGACTTCAGGGCGGCGTTCAGCTTGTCGAGCACGCCGTGCATGTACTCGACGTCGCCCGGGGTGACGGGCTGGCGCAGCACGCAGGTCGAGCCGTCGGCGGGCAGGACGGACGGGTAGCCGACCAGCAGCACCCGGGCCCCGGGCGCCTTGGTGTGGATGCGCTTGAGGGTGTCGGTCAGCTGCGGGGTGATGGTGGTGCGGATCCGCTCGGCGAGGTCGTCGGTGCCGTACTGCCAGGACATGGTGCTCCAGTCCCAGTGGCCGTGGTGGTAGACGTCCTTGCAGGGCGTGCCGAACGGGTTGACGACGGCGCCGGCGATGCAGGTGGCGACCAGTTCGCCGAGGCCGAGGTCGCTGGCGGCGAGGTCGTTGCCGCCGATCCCGAGGGTGACCAGGTCGGTGTCGGCGGTGACCGCGTCCAGCTGCGGGTCGTTGACCCGGATGAAGGCGTCGTACTGGGGCTGCGTCATCGCCTTGATCTTGGCTGCGGCGCAGGTGACGTCGGTGTACCGGCCGGCCTTGAGGGCGCCGGCGACCAGGTGGCCGTAGTTGCGGTCGGAGCGCAGGCACAGGCCGGCCGACTGGCCCGGCACTCCGGCGCCGGCGGCGTAGGAGTCGCCGAGCGCCACGTAGTGCCCGGGCGCCCGGGTGGCGGCCTGGGCGGTGGTGGAGGTGAGCGCGAGCGCGGCGCCGAGGGCGACGGCGGCGAGGGCGGTGGAATTCCGGAGGTGCCGGGATTTCCGGGCAGGACGGAGCACGGTTCCTCCTGGGGGAGAGAAACGACGGGTGGGGGTTCGTGCGGAGCCGGACTACGGCTACTCGCAGGTAAGTTACTGCCGTGTTTCCCGGACGTCCATGGTTCGCGCGGAAATCGCCGACATTCCGTCAGATGTGGTCGAACGGTGTCGAACGGCATTTCGCATTTCGCTCCACCGGGTATCGCTCGGCAATCGCGCGGGTATCGCCCGGCCGTCGACGGCAATTCCGAAACGGCGTGGAGCGGAATTCACGCCGGCGGTTGTTACCCGCCGGTTGACCGGACGTCACCGCAGGCCGCAGTATCGGGCGCACAGCGACGGCGCGTCCCGGGCGCGCCGCCACCGCGAGCCGCCACGGAGGACTGCGCATGGCCCTGGACGCCGACGTCATCGTCATCGGGGCGGGCCTCGCGGGCCTCGCCGCCACCGCCGAACTCGCCGACGCCGGACGGAAGGTGATCCTGCTCGACCAGGAGCCCGCGGCCTCCCTCGGCGGCCAGGCGCACTGGTCCTTCGGCGGGCTCTTCCTGGTCGACTCGCCCGAGCAGCGCCGGATGCGGATCCGCGACTCGCACGCCCTCGCCCGGCAGGACTGGTTCGGCACGGCCGGCTTCGACCGCCCCGAGGACGCCTGGCCGCGCCGCTGGGCCGAGGCGTACGTGGACTTCGCGGCGGGCGAGAAGCGCTCCTGGCTGCACGGCATGGGCGTGCGGTTCTTCCCGGTGGTCGGCTGGGCCGAGCGCGGCGGTCAACTCGCCGACGGGCCGGGCAACTCGGTGCCGCGCTTCCACATCACCTGGGGCACCGGACCGGGACTGCTGGCGCCCTTCGTCCGGCGGGTCCGCGCGGCCGCCGCCCGCGGCCTGGTGGACCTGCGCTTCCGGCACCGGGTCACCGGGATGTCCGCCACCGCGGGCGCCGTCGACACCGTCACCGGCGAGGTGCTGGTGCCCAGCCCGGCGGGCCGGGGCGAGGCCAGCTCGCGCGAGGTGGCCGGAAGCTTCGAACTGCGCGCCCAGGCCGTGATCGTCACCTCCGGCGGCATCGGCGGCAACCACGACCTGGTCCGCAAGGCCTGGCCGGCCCGGCTCGGCACCCCGCCCGCCAGGCTGCTCTCCGGGGTGCCCGCGCACGTGGACGGACTGATGCTGGACGTCGTCGGCCGGGCCGGCGGCAGCCTGATCAACGGCGACCGGATGTGGCACTACACCGAGGGCATCGAGAACTGGGACCCGATCTGGGCCCGGCACGGCATCCGCATCCTGCCCGGCCCGTCCTCGCTCTGGTTGGACGCCCGCGGCCGGCGGCTGCCCGTCCCGCTGTTCCCCGGCTTCGACACCCTCGGAACGCTCGAACACATCATGACCACCGGGTACGAGTACACCTGGTTCGTGCTCAACCAGCGCATCGTCGAGAAGGAGTTCACCCTCTCCGGCTCCGAGCAGAACCCCGACCTGACCGGGAAGTCGGTGCGCGGCGTGCTCGGACGCGCGCTGCCCGGCGCCCCCGGCCCGGTCCAGGGACACCTGCGGCACGGACGGGACTTCGTGGTCGCCGGGAACCTCGCCGACCTCGCCCGGGGCATGAACGCCAGGACCGCCGAGCCGCTGATCGACCCGGACGAACTGCGCCGCACCGTCGAGGACCGCGACCGGCAGCTGGCCAACCCCTTCGCCAAGGACCTCCAGGTCACCGCCATCCACGGCGCCCGCCGCCACCTCGGCGACCGGCTCATCCGCACCGCCGCCCCGCACCGCATCCTCGACCCGGGCGCCGCCCCGCTGATCGCCGTCCGGCTGAACATCCTGACCCGCAAGTCGCTGGGCGGCCTGGAGACCGACCTCTCCTCCCGGGTGCTGCGCCCCGACGGCGAGGTGCTGCCCGGGGTGTACGCGGCCGGCGAGGCCGCCGGGTTCGGCGGCGGGGGCGTGCACGGGTACCGCTCGCTGGAGGGCACCTTCCTGGGCGGCTGCCTTTTCTCGGGCCGCACGGCGGGCCGGGCGGCGGCGCGGGCGGTCGGGTAGCGGCGCCCCCCGGCCCCTGCTACCGGGCCTGCGGCATGTCCCTCGGCCGGACAGGGGAGGGCCCCGGCGGTCGGAAGGCGGTACCGGACCGGCCCCTGGGGGAGGACACTGGTAGCGGTCCCGCCCGCACGAGACGTTCGGAGGAACGGTGAGCGCAGCACCCCTGCACGGTCACCACGACAGCCGCCAGCCCGTCCCCCGCACCCAGGACGGCGTGGCCGCGGCCCTGCCGCCCGCGCAGCGCATGGAGTTCTACCGGGAGATGGGCGAAGCCGACATCGAGACGATCGGCGGCGTACTGAAGCGGTGGTGGCTGCGGGCGGAGCTGTACCGCGACCCGGAGGGCGACCGGATCCACGCCGCCGTCCAGGCCGGCACCGCTCCCGGCACCTCCGCTTCCGCGGTCCTGCGCCGGCTCGGGGCCCGGTGAGCGGCTACGACGAGTTCCCGGACGACGACGACCCGATCACCGTCTCCCCGGCCGTGGAGGAGTTCCTCGGCGACCCTGGCACGCCGGCCGACGTGTTCTCGGCGGTGGTGGCCTTCCTGGTCGACCTGCGGGAGGATCCGTTCCCCCGCCTGAGCATGCCGGTGCCCGGCCGGCCCGGGATGCACTCGGCCCCGCTGCGCCGGGACCTCGGGCTGGTGGAGTACGCGGTGAACGAGGACGCGGACCCGCCCCGGGTCTACGTCTCCCGTGTCCTGCGAGCGGACTGACCGGCCCGCCGTCGGCGAGACCGAGGGCCGGCCGGTCGGGAACCGGCGGTCAGGGCCTGGCTGCGTAGTGCTGGTCGACCGGGCGCCGACGGGTGGCGACGGCGTCAGAAGGTGGCCGGCGGCTCCAGCCCCAGCGGCCGGGCGGCCCGGCCGCGGACGGCGAAGACGATCGCCGCGATCAGGCCGATGACGGCCAGCAGCAGCCCGAGCGCGGCCACGACGAGCGCGCCGGCGAGCTTGCCGGGCAGGGCCTCGGAGTCGGCGCCGCTGTGCCACACCACCCGCTCGCCGACCTTGGCGAGGTCGACGGTGCCCTGCTGGTCGGCCAGGTTGATCCGGGAGTCGAAGGCGTCGCCGCGGACGTCCCCCATCAGGAAGGCCCGGCCCGGCGGGACGGTGACGTCGAAGTCGAGGTAGCAGGTGTGGACCTGCCGGGCCGGCGGCTCGTCGACCGGCTTCCCGTTGAGGCTGAACTGCCCGTTCACGCAGGCGATGCGGTCGCCGCCCAGGGCCATGGCCCGCTGGATGACGATGCCCTGCAGCGTCCAGGGGGAGTCGACGGCGTAGACCTCGCCGTGGCGCACGTCCGCGGGCTGGACCCGTTCGGTCCAGAGCCCGGTGCCCGACCGCAGCTCCGGCGACATCGTGTCGCCCGTCATGCGGTGGTAGCCGTAGCCGGAGCCGACCACGGCGAACCCGAGCACGGCGCACAGGACCCCGACCACCCCCACGGCCACCGATATCCATGTACCGCGGCGGCCCCTTCGCTTCGGCATCAGGCCGTCCTCCCCTTGTTGTTCGTGAGTCGTGTGGTGGCCCGTGGGCCGTGCGCATCCTAAGGGTCTGGGATGCCCGCTGGCCTGCGGGTACAGTGCGGGGGCCGGTGCGGAGCGCGCCGCCGACCACGAGGGGGAGCAGAGCCGATGAGCCGCCGAGAGCGCGACGGTGCCCGGGACCGCAAGCGGGGCGCCGGTGCCCCCGTGACCGTGACGGTCTGCCGGGGCTGCTGCTGCGGCACCGAGGCCAAGCACCCCGGGGTGGACCACGCGGGCCAGTACGAGCGGCTGCGGACGGCGGTGGGTTCGGCGGGCCGGGTCCGGGCGGTCAAGTGCCTGGACGTGTGCACCCAGTCGAACGTGGTGGTGGTCGGCCCCTCGGCGGAGGGCCGGGCGGCGGGCGGCCGGCCGGTCTGGCTGGGCTTCGTGCTGATGGACGACATGATCGACGAGATCGGCGCCTGGGTGCGCGCGGGCGGCCCGGGCCTGGCCGATCCGCCGGGGCTGCTGGACCTCCAGCTGATCTCGGTGTCCCGGCGGGTCCGCGAGGGCCTGCCGGAGTGAGGACGGGTCTGCCGGAGTGAGGTCGGGCCCCGGCTGAGGTCAGCCGTTGGTCCTACAGGATGATCGTCGGATCATGTCTACCCGGGCCGAACCCGGGTCGGCCCGGGTGCCTTCACCACTACCATGACCGGTGGTGTCGGGCCCTTCCGGACGGCGCCGAGCCGTTTCCGCGCGAGGGAGGAAGCCGATGACGACGGTCTGCCGCATCTGCGCGGGCACCGGCCGGACCGCCGGCCTCAGCTGCCGGACCTGCCAGGGCACCGGCACCACCGAGGTGGGCGGCGGGGGCGGCAACTGCTTCCTCTGCGACGGCACCGGCGTGTACGTGCGCTACCGGGTCGACGCGACCGGCGCCAAGCACGCCTACCGGGACGAGATCTGCCGCACCTGCGACGGCACCGGCAACCGGACCGCCACCCAGTGGGACGAGCGCTCCGGCTGACCAGGCCCGAACGCTGTCCGCGCTTCCGCCGACGCCCGCTCAGGCCACGGGGCGGATGGGGGCCATGATGCGGCGTCGGAACGGTGCGGACACGGCCTTTGCCAAACCATGGTCGAACATTGGTGTTCGAATGGGCGGTACGCTGCGACCCGTTCACCCGGCGTCCGTGCGCGATCAACGCGCCGCTGGAAGAGTCCCGCGCATGGATATCCCCAACATGGGCGTGCCGGCCAAGCTTGCCGACCGCATGAGCATGGCCGAGCAGCACGAGTACCTGCGGGCCCGCTTCTCCCGCCGCCGGATGCTGCGCGCCGGTGCCGTGACCGTGGGCGCCGTCGCCGTCGGTGGCGCGCTGGGCAGCGGCACGGCCTTCGCCGCCCCGGCCGGCCCGCAGCTGCTGACCGGTGGCACGACCAGTGGCATCGACGGCTCGCTGGTCGCGCCGATCGGCCGTCACCTCCAGTTCGGCCCGGAGCCGGACACCCAGTTCCGCATCTCCTGGCAGGTCCCGGCCCCGGTCAAGAAGCCGTTCCTGCGCTTCGGCAAGACCCCGTGGGAGCTGAGCCACAAGGTCCAGGCCGAGGTCCGCGCCCTGCACACCCCGGCGCTGACCCCGAACAGCCAGCCGGTGGACCAGTACTACCTGCACGTGGCGCTGGAGGACCTGCGCCCCGACACCACCTACTACTACGGTGTCGGCCACGAGGGCTTCGACCCGGCCGCGCAGCAGCAGATCTCCACCCTGCACACCTTCCGCACCGCGCCGTCCCGCGACCACCGCTGGGGCAAGGTGTACGAGCCGTTCACCTTCACCGCCTTCGGCGACCAGGGCGTCAGCGCGCACGCGGCCGGCAACGACCACATCATCAAGGCGCAGAACCCGGCCTTCCACCTGCACGCCGGCGACATCTGCTACGCCGACCCGGCCGGTTCCGGCACCGACCCGGACAAGTCCGTCTTCAACGCGAAGACCTGGGACGACTTCCTGGTGCAGACCGAGACGGTCGCCGCCGAGATCCCGTGGATGGTCGCGTACGGCAACCACGACATCGAGGCCTGGTACTCGCCGAACGGCTACGGCGGCGAGAACGCCCGCTTCTTCCTGCCGAACAACGGCCCGGACCCGCGCCAGGTGCCCGGCGTCTACACCTTCCGCTACAAGAACGTCGGCGTCATCTCGCTGGACGCCAACGACGTCTCCTACGAGATCCCGGCCAACCTGGGCATCTCGGCGAACAAGCAGACCAAGTGGCTGGAGCGCACCCTCAAGGACCTGCGCAACGACGAGACCATCGACTTCGTCGTGGTCTTCTTCCACCACTGCGCCTTCTCCACCACCGTCGCGCACGCCTCCGAGGGCGGTGTCCGCGAGGCCTGGGTGCCGCTGTTCGAGAAGTACCGGGTGGACCTGGTCATCAACGGCCACAACCACATCTACGAGCGCACCGACGCGATCCTCGGCAACAAGGTCTCGAAGCAGGTGCCGAGCGGCGCCACCATCGAGCCGGCCAAGGACGGCGTGGTCTACGTCACCGCGGGCGCGGCCGGCCGCAGCCTGTACAAGTTCGACGTGCCGGACACCTACGAGGGGCACGAGAACCACCAGGACGAGGTCAAGACCTACTACTGGAGCAAGGGCAAGGTGAAGACCCCCGAGACCATCCAGTGGTCGCGGGTGCGCTACACCGGCTACTCCTTCATCAAGGTCGACGTCACCCCGAAGCACCTGGGCCAGAAGTCGGTCATGAAGGTCACCGCGCTGGCCGAGGACGGCACGCAGATCGACAACTACACGATCCTGCGCACGGTCGGCGAGGGCTGGGACTCGGACCGGGACGACGACGGCCAGGGCGGCGGTTGGGGCTGGTAGTCCCCGCCGGTCGCGACGGTGCCCCGGCGAGGGTGACGGGGCCCGGCGGTCGTGACGGTGCCCCGGTGTCGGACGTGGGTCCGAC
>NZ_JBSFJC010000178.1:0-13717 GCF_053597855.1 Kitasatospora sp. NPDC001225 | reverse complement strand
GGCGGGGGCGGGGGCGGGGGCGGAGGCGTGCGTGCTGGTGTGCGTGGCTTCGGACATGGCGAAGCCCCCTTTCTTGGTCACTGACCAACGATGGCTCCTCCAGTACACTTGGTCGGTGACCAAGAATCAACCCCGGACCACCGCGCGGCCCCGGCTCGACCCGACCGCCGTGGTGAACGCCGCGCTCGAACTGCTCGACGAGAAGGGCGCCGACGCCGTGTCCCTGCGCGGCACGGCCGAACGCCTCGGCGTACGGATGAACACCGTGCTCTGGCACGCCAAGACCAAGGCCCGGCTGCTGGAGCTGATGGCCGAGGCGATCGTCGCCGAGGTCCGGTTCTCCGACCTGCCCGAGGCCCCGGCCGAGCGCGTGCGCGAACTGGCCCGCCGCTACCGCCGCAGCCTGCTCGCCCACCGCGACGGCGCGGCCGTCGTCGCGGGCACCTACGCCGCCGAGCCCGCGACCCTCGGCTTCGCCGACCACGTCGTGGCGGCCCTGCTCAGCACCGGACTCGACGAACGCCGGGCCGCCTGGACGTTCTGGAGCATCCAGTACCTGACGCTCGGCCTGACCCAGGAGGAACAGGCACTCCGCGCCTCCGACGAGGAGCACAGCCTCGGCCCCGCACTCGCCGACGGCGGCTACCCCGCGCTCGACCGGGTGGCCCGGCACATGGAGGACACCGCGTTCGACGAGCGCTTCGAGTTCGGCCTCGACCAGCTGCTGCGCCCCCTCCGGGAGGCCGAGGAGGGGTGACGCGGGCTCCGGGCGGCGGGGCCCGGACACGACGACCGGCAGGCCGTCCGGTTTTCGTCATGCGGCACGGACTCGACCCCGCGCTCCGGTGGACGCCGTCGCCGCGCGCCCGCCCGCTGCGCCGGGTGCGCGCCCTGGTGCGACGGCGGCGGGCGTCGCACACTGGCGGGGCGACAGTAACCCCGGGTAACGCACGCGCCACCGTCAGCAGGGGGATGCCGATGGAGTACGTACCGATCCTGCGTGGCAAGGTGGGCGAGTTCATCGCCCTTCGCAACATCAGCGCCGACGTCCAGGCGCGCATCCGCCCGCTCCTCGAAGTCCACCCCGACCAGCGCCTGGCCGACGTCGTGCAGACCTTCGCCGACCACGCCGGGGACCACCTGCCCGGCAACCTCACCGTGACCGTCGACTGCGGGCAGCTCTGGCAGTACGGCGCCGTGGGGACCGGCTTCCGCGGCCACGCGATGCGCTGGCTCAGCGACGCCTTCCGCGAGTGGCTCCACACGCTCGTCCCCGCCTTCCGCACCACCGACCCGGACGGCTCCCTCGACGAGACCCGCCAGGCCCAGCTCGCCCACGGCGCCGGAGGGTGCCTGCGCGTCGACCTCAACCACCTGCCCCACGGCCCCCGGGAACTGACCGAGGACGTCCGCCGCACCCTCGACGCCGTCGTGCTCAAGCCGCCGGACACCGACCTGCTGCTCGACGCCGGCTACCTCCCCGACGCCGACACGGTCACCGGCCTCGTGCCACGGGCAACCGAGGTCCTGGCCTGGGCCCGCGCACTGCCCTGGCGGCGCATCGCGCTCGCCGGCGGCGCGTTCCCGCCGTCCCTGCGCCGCGTCACGCCCCACGTCCTCACCGCGCTGCGCCGCCACGACCTCGACCTCTGGGAGCGCGTCGCCCGACGGGCCGGAGGCCGACCGCCCGACTTCGGCGACCACGGCGTCACCCACCCCGAGCCGCCCGCTCCCGCCCGCGTGCGAGCCGCACCCGTCAACCTGCGCTACACCAGCGGGCGGCACTGGCACGTCGTGCGGGCCGTCGGCATGGCGGGGATCGACACGCTCCGGCTGTGCCGCGAACTCACCCGGGCCGAGGTCTGGTTCGGCGGTCGGACGAACGACGAACTGTCCTGGGGGGACGGTGAGATCCGCCTCCGGGCCGACGGCCTCGCGGCCGGTCCCGGCGGCCCCAGCCAGCGGCGCGCCTGGGAGACCTCCCACCACCTGGCCGCCGTCACCCGGTCCATCGCGGAGCGGGGACGGCCCTGACGGTGCCGCCCGCACGCGGGGCCGTGACGCCTACGGGTGACGCCTACTGGCCGACGTCAGGACGGCAAGGCAATTTGGACCGAGCAATGCACCCGCTCGGTGATCATTTGTCGGACAGGCTCCAGCCCTGCCGTTCCAGCCATTCCAAAATCACCTGGTTGGTTTCTTCCGGCATTTCCTCCTGGATCCAGTGACCGCATTCCAGGCCGACCACTTCCACGTTGGGCACGAACTCTGCCAGTCTTTCGAACCTCGGGATCGTGAAGTCCTGGTCGCCGTAGATCATGAGGGCGGGCTGCTTGATGACCGGGTCCGCGTCCGCCAGCTGGTGCCAGTTGCGGTCGAGGTTCCTGTACCAGTTGATGCCGCCGGTGAATCCCGACGTCTCGAACGCGGAGACGTAGACGGCCAGGTCGCTGTCGCTCATGACGGGCTCACCGAGTGCTGTTTCCGCCTTGGCGAGGTTGATGAACGCCATGCCCGGTTCTGGGGATGCGGGGGGCACGTTCTTCCGGTAGAGGTTGCGGAGGAACCGGGAGGTGTTGGCATCGAATGCGGCGTCCGCGACGCCCGGCTGCCGGTTGAAGTGGACGAAATAGAAGTCGCCGCCGAGGAAGGTCTCCATGACCTCGATCCACGGCGTTTCTCCGCGCTCCTGGTAAGGCAGACTCAGGTTGATCAGCTTGTTCACCCGGTCGGGGTGCAACAGGGTCAGCCCCCAGACGACGAACGCACCCCAGTCATGGCCGATGAAGGTGGCGTCCTCGTAGCCGTAGTGGTCCAGGAGCGCGACGAGGTCACCCGTCAGGTGTTCGATGTCGTAGTCCGTCACCTCGGTCGGGCGGGATGAGTTGCCATAGCCCCGCTGGTTCGGTGCGATGACGTGGTAGCCGGTCGCTGCGAGGACGGGCATCAGGTGACGCCAGGAGAAGGCGTGCTCCGGCCAGCCGTGGCAGAGCACGATGGGCTTGCCTTGTTCTCTCGGCCTGCCTCGAAGACTTCGAGCTCCACACCGTTGACCTGGACGAGGGTGGGCTCGGGAAATTCTGCTGGATTGAACACTGCATTTCCTCTCTGGGGCGTTCGCCGGCGGTCGACCTCCTCGATGAGGCCATGTCGCCATCGTGCTCCCCAAACCGGTCACCCCATGACCGGTTTCCATGAGACTTTTGTCAGCATGCGATCCGATCGGCTGGTGGCCGTACTCCTCCTGCTCCAACGGCGCGAGCAGGTGACAGCCGCAGAGGTCTCCCGAGAGCTGGACGTCTCCGAGCGCACCGCCCGCCGCGACCTCGACGCCCTGGCCATGGCCGGGGTGCCCGTGTACTCCGTACAGGGCCGAGGTGGCGGCTGGCGCCTCGTGGGCGGCGCTCGTACCGACCTGTCCGGGTTGACCGCCAGTGAGGCCCGCGCCCTGTTCCTGGCCGTCGGTCCGGCCTCGGATGCGACGCCGGCGATGAAGGCAGCCCTGCGCAAGCTCGTCCATGCCCTGCCGAAGCCCTTCCAGGTGCAGGCCGAGGCAGCGGCGGCGTCGCTGGTCGTGGACCCGCAGCGATGGGGGGCGAGCCGGATCGAGCACCGGCCGCCGCGCTTCCTCGACGAACTCCAGGACGCGGTGATCAGCGGCGTCCAGGTGTCGCTCGGCTACGTCGACAGCAAAGGCGTCGAAACCCGGAGAACCGTCCACCCGCTGGGCATCGTCGCCAAAGGCCCTGTGTGGTACCTCGTCTCCAACACCGGGACCGGCCGACGGGTCTTCCGGATCGACCGCGTGTCGTCCGCTGACCCGACCGGCGACCCTGTGCACCGACCCGGGGACTTCGACCTTGCCGAGAGCTGGAATGAGATCGCCGAAGAGGTCGATCGCAAACGAACGCCGCTGGAGGTCCAGGCGGTATGCACACCCGACGGGATAGGCATACTCCGGATGGCGCTCGGCGACCGGCTCGACGTGGGAGGTTCCACGACCGATGGCCGCATCGAGGTCGTGATCCGCGGCCCCAACGAGTGCATCCTCGCCGGCGAGCTCTCAGGGCTGGTCGAATGGGTCGAGGTGACCGGCCCTCCGGGTGTGCGAGACCACCTGGCCTCGATCGGCAACGCCCTCGTCGAACGATACGGCCGGCCGCGCACCCGCGGAGACCTTCACCCGTCTTGAAGCGGACGAGGCAGGGCTTCGCGAACAGTTCCGTTCAACAGGGTGGGTTCGTCCGTTCCGGCAGTCGCCTGGTCACGAGTCGGCGGGTCTGCCGGGCCCTCAGGTTCCGGGGCGCCGGAACGGCTTGAGCCGCACCCCCTCCAGGCTGTCGGCGATCAGCTGGTCCAACCGCCGCTCCCGGGTCTCGTCCCGCTTGGCACTGATCACATGGTGGATCGCCGACTTGCGGTAGGACGGCGCCTGCCCGCTGAACCACTCCCACGCCCGCGGTTCCGCTTGGAAACGAGCCAACTGCGCCGCCTCGAACTCCCAGACCGGCTTCTCCTCGCGGCCCCGGTCACGGGCTTCGAACACCGCGATGCCGGCCGGCCGCATGAGCCCCTGCGCGGTCAGCTCCTCGATCTTGCGGAGGTTGACCAGGCTCCAGTTGCCGCGCGGCCTGCGCGGGGTGAACCGGATCGTCCAGGAGAAGTCGTCGATCGGGCTCTGCCGGCCGTCGATCCAGCCGTAGCACAGGGCCTGGTCGACCGCCTCCGACCAGCTCAGGGTGGGCTTGCCCGTTCCCTTCTTCCACATGCCCACCCGGCATTCGGAGGCAGTCGCATGGTGCTCCTCCAGCCAGTCCCGGAACTCCTCAGGACTTGAGAAGAAGGTTGGCTCCATGCGCGGTGCTCCCGTCGGTCGACTCGTCGGTTCCATTGAACCCGTCGGGTGCGACAATCCGAGACCTGGGCGAAGCTGCTGGAACACGTCCAGGTCGACGATGCGGTGGGCCGGGTGGAATGGACGGTTGCCGTGGACTCCACGGTGCAGGGGTGCGGCCCGCGTGTTCAGGCCATTCCCGGGTGCGGGCGCCCGAACCCGTCGCCCTGGCGGGCAGGATGGCCGGCAGCCCGCGCCCCGCCCGGCCGGGCCTCGACGACCGATCGGAAGGCAGGAACCAGCGATGCCGAAGAGCCCACGGCGATTCACGGCGGCGGCCACCGTCTGCGCCGCACTCATCAGTGCGGTGGGCCTCCTCGCACCGACCGCGCAGGCGCAGGTGCGGACAGGGGCACCGGCGTCGGTGCTCGCCGCACCGGACGCGGAGACGGGCCTGCCGAGGGACACCGGAACTCCCCCGGGCACCGAGGGCCAGTCCACCACGGTCACCCGTCCCGACGGCACCCAGGCGCGGTTCGCGGTCTTCTCGACCGACTACGCCACCGGCCAGACCATCTGGTACCAGACGCAGTCCGCCCCCGGTGGCCCGTTCGGCGCCTGGAGCCAGGTCAGCGGCATGAGCCTCAACTTCCAGAACCTGGTGCTCACCGCCGCCGCGGACGCCGACGGCGCCCTGGAGGTGTTCACCATCGGATACCAGTCGTCGGTCCTGGTACGGATCCACCAGGCCGGCCCGGACGGTCCGTGGTCGGCGCCCGAGCCCTTCGGCCCCGCCGGGGCGGGCGTGCCGAGGTTCTTCGGGCCACCGGTGGCCTTCCAGCGGGCGGACGGCACGCTGGCCTTCTTCGAGGTCTACCAGGGCTCGGGCAGCCCGCGGTTGTACGTCAACGAGCAGAGCGCCCCCGGGGTCTGGGGCTCCTGGAACGATCTGGGATCCGGCCCGCTCCCGGCGGGGGTGGCCACTCCCTCCTCCGTCACGCAGTCGGCGGACGGGCGGCTGACGGTGCTCGCGCACATGTGGAACGCCACGTCGTGGACGGCCCGGATCTCCGAGCAGGCTCCGGGCGGCCCCTGGGGCCCCTGGCAGGACTGCCGGAACGGCGGCTGCGCCGCGGGCTGACCCCGGCACCCGCCACCCGTATCCGAGTGGTGCCCCGCACGTGAACCCCTCCTGGCCTCCCGGGAGTTGCGTGCGGGGCCGGGCCGCCGGTGCCCAGGCCGTTGTCCGGTCCGGGGTCGGGGCCGGTGACGAAGCCGTCCGGGGAAACCGAGATGTCGGCGATGACACGGGTCATGCCGGGGTGCGTCCGGTCCGCTGCCCGGGGGCGGCGTCTCCGCCTCCGGACTGCCGCTGCCTGGTTCGTGCCCGGGTCGACGACGCGCGGGCGTAAGGGGCACGTGGGGCCGCCGACCCGGGTCGGCGGCCCCACGTTCGCTGTCAGGCGGTGGCGCCCTGACGACGGGCCAGGGCGTCGGAGGCCTTGGCGGTGGCGTAGAGGGAGACGCCGAGGGCCAGCACGAGGGCGGCGCCGGCCGCGAAGACGGTGCCGGAGGAGACGGCCTTGGCGTCCGCGGCCTCGGCGCGCGCCGATCCGGTGATGAACGGGACGACCGCCAGGACGGCGACGCCGAGGGCGACCTCTCCCCACACGACCTTCGGGAAGTGCCGCAGCGTGAGGTGGAGCAGCGAGGAGGTGTCGTCGGTGCGCCGGGCGTGGGCGATGCGGGGCATCAGCCAGAACTGGTTGAAGGCGCCGGCGGTGACGAGGCCGAGGACGAGGAGGACCTTGACGAGCAGGGCGAGGCCGTAGCCGGTGGTCCACAGCTGGGAGACCGCGCCGACGTGCTTCCAGCTGAGCCAGAGGCCGGAGATGGTGACGGCGGCGACGCAGACCATGGCGACCAGGCTGAAGCGGCGCCACAGGTCCGCCCACAGCAGGCCGGCGCCCGTGCCGAGCCGGCCGCGGGTGCCGGCGAGCGCGACGAGCAGGGCGAGGCCGCCGAGCCAGACGGTGCCCGAGACGATGTGCACCTGGTCGAGGAGGAGGTCGAGCCAGCGGTCGAGACCGGCGGGGGCGGTGGTCGGGACGGCGGCGATCAGGGTGACGGCGAGGGCGGCCGGCAGCGCGGTGAGCGCTATCGCGTCGACGTGGCGGCGTACGGCCGGGACGAACAGGGCGGCCAGCAGGACGGCGGTCGCGGCCAGGACGGCGTTCTGGACGAGGTGGACGGTGCCCTGGGCGATCCAGGCGCCCTTGGCGGCCGGCGCCTGGAGGTAGTCCCAGAGCCTGCCGGGGGCGAGGGCGTCACCGAAGGGCATGCCCTTGCCGGCGCGGGCGAGGCGGGCGGCGAGCTGGAAGTAGCCGGCGACCAGGAGGACCACGCCGGACACGGCCAGATAGGTCGCGGCCCTGGCGCGCAGGACCCTGGAGTCGTCGGGGTCCGCGCCGCGCAGGGCGGGGCGGACGGTGGTGGCGTAGGTGACGGTGGTGCCGATGGCCGCGCTGAGGCCGAGGAAGTAGCCGGCCTTGGTCAGGACGCGCCACAGCGGGGGCAGGACGTACGGGGTGGCGGTGGCGGCGAGCGAGGCAGCGTGCATGGGGGAGTCTCACGTGGTGGTGGGTGGATGCGGAGCAGGGTGGTGCGCCGGAGGGCGGGCGGGGTGGCACCCGCCCTCCGGCACCGCCGACGGGCTGTCAGGCTCCGGCGGCGACGGCGTCGGGTGCCGCGGCGGCCCTGGCGGTGAGGGCGCGGCCGTAGCGGCGCAGCAGGAGGACCGCGGTGGTGGCGAGGCCGATCAGCAGGCCGAACCAGAGGCCGCGGGTCTCGCCGCCGAGGGGGTAGGCGAGGAGCCAGGAGGCGGGCAGGCCGACGGCCCAGTAGCCGACGAGGGTGATGCGGAAGCCGCTCCTGGTGTCGTCGAGGCCGCGCAGCAGGCCGACGCCGATGTTCTGGGCGCAGTCGAAGAACTGCAGGACGGCGACGACGACGAGCAGGCCGGTGGCGATCTCCAGGCCCTGCTGGTCGGTGGGCGCGTTCGGGTCGAAGTAGGGGCGCAGGACGAGGTCCGGGAGCGCGAGGTAGAGGGTGCCGACGACCGTCATCACCACGGCGCCGCAGGCGAGCGCGGTGTTCTTGATGCGGCGGGCGGCGGCGTACTCGCCGAGGGCGAGTTCGCGGCTGACGTTGATGGACGCGGCGTGCGAGAGGCCGACGGCGACCTGGAAGACGATGTAGATCAGCTGGTTGACGGCGGTGTGGGCGGCGAGCGCGGCGGGGCCGAAGCTGCCGGCGAGCAGCGCGGTGACGGAGAAGAACCCGGCCTCGGAGCCGTAGGTGGCGGCGATCGGCGTGCCGAGGCCGAGCAGGCGGCGGACGGTCGCGGCGTCGGCGCGCCAGAAGTCCAGGCTCAGCAGCGGTGCCAGCCGGTCGTCGCGGCGGGCGGAGGCGTAGAGGGCGAGGAAGGACAGCAGGTAGACGCTGCTGGTGGCGACGCCGATGCCGGTGAGGCCGAGCCGGGGCAGGCCCCAGGTGCCGTGGATGAAGGCCCAGTTGAGGGCGGCGTTGACGGCGACGGAGGCGAGGGTGATCCGCAGCAGCGCCTGGGGGCGGCGCATGCCGACGGTGAACTGGCGGATCGCCTGGAACCAGAGGCAGGGCACGAGGCCGGGGGCGAGGGCGGCGAGCATGCCCTGGGCGCGGTGGGCGACCTCCGCGTCCTGGCCGAGCCAGGTGGCGGCCTGGCCGATGAGGACCATCAGGACGGCGCCGGCCAGTCCGGCGAGGGTGGCGACGGCCATCGCGGCCCGCACCAGGCCCCGGACTTCCTGGTCGGCGGCGTCGGTGTCGGCGGCGGGTCCAGCGGGCTCGGCGGTTCCGGCGCGTTCGGCCCGGGCCGCCGCGGCCGCCACCTGGTTGCCGACGGAGGTGACCAGCCCGACGCCCATGGTGCGGAGCTGGTTGAAGATCACCAGGGCGAGGCCGCCGGCCGCGAGGGCCTCGGTGCCCAGGACGCCCATCATGATCGTGTCGGTGGTGGTGAGGGCGACCTGGGCGAGCTGGGTGAGGGCGAGCGGTACGGCGAGGGCGGCGAGCGCGCGGCTGTCGCGCGCCAGGGTGGTCAGCTGCTGCATGGTGGGTGTCACGTCTCTGGGTGTCACGTCTCTGGGGGTGTCAGGGCCTGCGGAGTTTGGCGAGGGATTCGTCGATGCCGGTCTCGACGGCCTCGTCGAGGAGGTCGCGGGCCGTCATCCAGTCGTCGTTGAAGACGGTGTCCAGGTACTTCTCCCCGCCGTCGTTGATGAACGCGACCATAACGGCGTCCGGCGGCAGGGTCGTCAGGCGGGTCAGGGCGTCGTGGACGACGCCGCCGGCGGAGCCGCCGATGAGCAGCCCGGTGCGGCGGGCGACGACGCGGGCGGTGGCGAAGGCCTCGATGTCGCCGACCTTGACGCCCTCGTCTATGAGGTCGTAGTCGACGAGCAGGCCGATGGTGGCGCCCTCGGGGGTGCCGGTGCCGGACTGGTAGTAGTCGTGGGCGGGCGGGCCGAAGGCGATGGAGCCCTTCGGCTCGACGCCGACGACCGTCACGTCCGGCACGTACGCCTTGAGCTCGCGGGCGGTGCCGCACAGCCCGCCGCCGGTGCCGACGGCGCCGACCAGCACGTCGACCCGGTTGTCCAGGGCCTGGGCGATCTCCCGGCCGACCGCGTGGTAACCGACCGCGTTGCTGGGGTTGTTGTGCTGCTCGGTGAAGAAGGTGTTGTCCCTGCCGCGGGCCATCTCCTCGGCGAGCTCCTCGCGGGCGGCGGTGTGCAGCTCCTCGCCGTCGGTGTCCGCGTCGACGTACACCAGCTCGGTGCCCATCGCCTTCATGCCGCGCAGCTTGTCGGCGGCGGCGTGGTTGTCGACGACGGCGGTGAAGCGGTAGCCGCGTTCGGCGGCGACCACGGCCAGCCCGAGGCCGGTGTTGCCGGAGGTGGACTCGATGATGTGGCCGCCCTCGCGCAGCTGTCCGCGCTCCTCGGCGTCGAGGACCATCTGCCGGGCCATGCGGATCTTGGCGCTGCCGATGGGGTTGAACATCTCCAGTTTGAGGAGCAGGCGGGCGCCGTTGTCGGCGCGGGCGAGTTCGAACAGCGGGGTGTAGCCGATGAGGTCGGAGATCCGGGTGACCACCGGGGGGCGGTGCAGGGCGTCGGTCATGGCGGGGGGCTTCCTGGTGAGCGCGGTGGGCGGCGTCGGATCAGTGGGATCAGCGGGCGGGGCGGCGGTCGAGGCGCCAGCGCGGTCGGCCGTCCTCGTGCTGGACGACGACCTTGGCCGGCAGGGGGAGGTCGTGGAAGGGGGACTCGTTGGAGTCCATCTGGTAGCCGGCGGTGTTGGGGTAGACGAGGAGGTCGCCGACCCGGGGCCGGGCGGGGAAGGGGATCTTGCGCCAGGTCAGGAGGTCGGAGTCGAGGCAGCTGGCGCCGCCGACGCACGCCCGGTACTCCTCGGCCGGCTGGCTGGGAGAGCGGGGAAGGAGTACGGGCTCGGGCAGGTACTCGCTGTTGAACCACTGCTCGGACAGGCTCAGGCTGGTGCCGTCGACGGTGACGATGCCGTATCCGGCCCGGTCCTTGACGCCCTGGACGACGAAGACGGAGGAGCCGGCCCGGTCGAGCAGCGCGCGTCCGGGTTCCAGCAGCAGCGTCACGCCGGCCTCCCGCAGCCGCTCGGCCAGGTCGGGCCCCTGCCTGCCCGGGCGGCCGGTGAGGATCGAGCGCAGCGCGTCGGCCCCGGCGACGGGGGAGTGGTAGGGGTAGAAGTCGCCCGTGCTGAACGTCCGGCCGCCGTGGTAGTGCCCGGGCTCCTGCTCGGCGAGGAACAGCTCCCAGGCGTCGGCGGGCACGTAGTCGACGGCGAAGCCGCCGCCGATGCTGATCCGGTCCGCCGGCAGGCCCATCGTCCGGGCCTTGAGGCACAGGTCGACGAGTTCGCCCGCGAGGTCGGTGCGCGGCCGCACCTCGTAGCCGGACAGGTGGAAGCTGAAGCCCTCCATCCGGACCCGCTCACCGGCCGCGGCGCAGCGCGACAGCGCGGCGTCCAGCTGGTCGTCGTCGAGGCCGAAGCGGCTACGGGGCTGGGCCGGCGGGTGACGGCGCAGCAGGAGGCGGACGGGCCGGGGGACGTCCAGGTGCAGGACGCGCTCCAGTTCGTCGAGGGCGTCGACGGCGATCAGCGCGCCCTGGAGGGCCGCGATGCGCAGCAGGGCCTCGGACTTGGCGGGGCCGGTGACGACGAGGTCCTCGCCGCGCACGCCGTGGCCGAGCGCCTCGCGCAGTTCGCCGAGCGAGGCGACGTCGAGCCCGGCGCCGGTGGCGGCGCAGCGTTCGACGAACGCGGCGGCCTTGTTGGCCTTCTTGGCGTAGTAGACCCGCCCGTCCACGCCGGTGTCGGCGAGGACGGCGCGGAACGCGGCGAGGTTGGCGTCGAACCGCTCGGGCAGCAGGTAGTGGAACCCTCCGCCGAGGCCGTGGGCGAGTTCGTGGAGCAGGCCGCTCGCGTGGAGGCGCTCGGCGAGGGGGTCGGGATGGGCGGGCAGGGTCAGCGCCACAGGTCCACCTCGGTGCCCAGGCCCTGGTCGGCGGCGAGTTGGGCGAAGCGGTGGCCGAGCGCGATGTCGGTGACGACCAGGCCGCTGTTGTAGGCGAAGATCCGCTGGTCGGGCGCGGTACGGGCGTTGGAGGCGCCGGAGATGGCGGCGGGCAGTTCCAGGTCGACGGCGGGCAGGGTGCCGTCGGCGTCGGCCATGTCGGTGCCGGTGACGCGCATCTGGGCCTCGCTGGTGGCGATCACCCGGTCCGCGCGGTGCAGCGTGGACGGGGCGAGGCCGTGGCCGACGAGGATCGCGGTCGCGCCGGGCTTCAGCCAGTCGGCCTCGACGGCGGCGGGGGTGTGGCCGCCGGCGGTGGCGACGATGACGTCCGCGTCCCGGGCGGCCGCCTCGAGGTCGGTGACCAACTCCAGCTCGCGGCCGGGGAAGTGGCGCTCCAGCTCCTGGCGGACGGCGGCGATGCCGTCGGGGTGGGTGCCGGAGAGCAGCAGGCGCTTCAGCCCGGGCAGCGTGGTGAGCAGGAACGGCAGCGCGAGGCGGCCCTGGGTGCCGGTGCCGATCACCAGCGCGGTGGCGGCGTCGGGGGAGGCGCACTCGCGGGCCAGCAGGGCGGAGACGGCCGGGGTGCGCAGCGAGCCGATGCGGGAGCAGTCCATCATGGCGACCGGCAGGCCGGTGACGTCGTCGTAGACGGTCAGCGTCGTGTAGTAGTGCTGCTCGTCGCGGCCCTTGTCCAGGCCGTGCTTGTACGAGGTCTTGAACGCGACGACGTTGCGCACCCCGTCGCGGCCGAGCATGGCGTAGGAGACGGAGTGGCCGTCGGCGGGCTGGACGGTGAGCTTGCGGGGGTTGTCGGACCGGCCGGCGGCCAGGGTGCGGTAGGCCTGTTCGACGGTGTCGACGACGTCGGCCAGGGTGATGTCCAGGCCGGCGAGGTCGCTGGTGGAGAGTACGCGCAGGGTGGTGTCGTCCCGGTCCACGCGGGTGCCCTTTCGGTTCGGTGAGGCGGCGTCTGGAAAGCAGGGGGGGGGAGAGCGGGCGGTCAGGAGGCCCAGGCGGTGAGGGCGGCCTGGCCGTAGCCGTGCTCGTCGTGCTCGGCGAGCGGGCGGGTGGGGCGGTCCTCGACCCGGACGGAGGCGCGCTTGAGCCAGCGGTCGGTGCCGTCGTAGCGGGCCCGGAAGGGGACGCGGCCGTGGACGACGAGGTCGTTGTCGACGACCAGGACGTCGCCCGGCTCCAGGCTCACCGCGACGGACACCCGGGCCAGCTCCTCGCCCAGGCGCTCGTAGGCGCCGCGCCAGGCCTCGTCCGTCCCCTCCAGCGGGGTGTAGGCGGGGTCGTAGCGCATGGTCAGGCCGTCGGGGGAGTCGAAGAGGGTGGGTACCGGGGCGGGCCGTCCGGGGAACTGCTGGGCCTGCTCGTAGGCGTCGTCGGGCAGGATCGGCGCGACGGGCCGCTTCAGTTGCTCCAGGTCGGCTTGGGCGAGCGCGGTCAGCCGTACGCCGGCCGCGGTGGTGGCGATCCGGTCGTGGTTGCGCATGCAGCAGAGCAGCAGCAGGTGGGCGCGGCCGGGGTGGAAGGCGTCCTCGGTGTGCGGGGTGAGCAGGACGGAGCTGGAGGCGCCGGTCTGCTCGCTCTCGTGGCCGGGCGAGGGCACGATGTTGTGCACGAACCGGCCGTCCTGCTGGCCGTCCCAGGCGATCGGGGTGCCCATCAGGGCGGAGACCAGCAGCAGCGTCACGTCCCACAGCGCGCCGGCGTCGCCGACGGTCGACCAGTGGCCGGGCGTGGGGCCGAGTTCGGTGTCGTCGGGGCGCAGGCCGCGCAGCACGAACAGGCCGTCGGCGGTGTCCACCGGGCGCAGCGCGTGCCGGAGTTCCGCGCTGAGTCGGGTGCGGGTCGCGGGCAGGTCGGCCAGCAGGTCGGGGCTGGTGGCGGAGCCGTGGCGGGCCAGCAACTCGGCGGCGGTGTCGGTCAGTTCCGTGGCGGTGGCGGTGTCGAGGCGGCGTACCGGGGCAGGGCAGGTGGGCACGGCGGGACCTTCCGGGGGCGGGACGGGAGAGGTGTGCGAGCACGCGGCATCACCGCACCGGTGTGGGACGGGCGGGAGCAGCGCGTGGGGCGTGGGGTCCGGGGCGGCTCGAACGGCCGGACGACATGAACGTAACAACGACTTCGAAGTAAGGCAAGCCTTACCCAAATCGGATGTCTACATTTACGTAGTCTCGGCCTCCGGCGGCGGCGCACAGGCCGCGCAGGGTCAA
>NZ_JBSFJC010000177.1:0-13777 GCF_053597855.1 Kitasatospora sp. NPDC001225 | reverse complement strand
GCGGCTGCGGGGCGGCGGCCGCGGGCCGGGGTCCGGCCGGGGGCGGGAAGTCCGCCGCGCCGCCCGGGGCGGTGGTGAGCCGCAGCGCCAGGGCCGGGTCGTGGCTGAGGATCGCGCGCTGGAGGCGTCGCAGGTCGCGGCCGGGCTCCAGGCCGAAGCGGTCGGCGAGCAGGTCCCGGGTGCGCCGGTAGCGGTCCAGCGCCTCGGACTGGCGCCCGCAGTTGTAGAGGACGACCATCAGCTGGGCGACCAGGCGTTCCCGGGTCGGCTCGGCCTCCAGCATGGACTCCAGTTCGCCGATCAGCTCGCGGTCCCGCCCCATCGCCAACTCGGCCTGGATGCAGTCCTCGTGGACGGCGAGCCGGGTGCCCTGGAGGGCGGCCAGCTCGGGCCAGGTGAGCCCGGCGTCGCTCACGTCGGCGAGCACCGGACCGCGCCACAGGCCGAGGGCGCGGCGCAGCAGTTCCGAGGCCCGCGTCCAGTCGCCGGCCGCCAGTCGGGCCCGGCCCAATGTGACAAGCTCATGAAATTCCGTGAGATCGAGCTGTTCAGGCTCGATTCTGAGCACGTATCCGGGCACAGTGGTATTCAGCGCGGGTTTCCCGTCCGCCGGCTCCCCGACCGCCTGGAATGCGCGGCGCAGCCCGGCCACCGAGTTCTGCACCATTTTCCGCGCCGTGGACGGACGGTCATCGCCCCAGAGTGCGGCGACTATCTCGTTGATACCCACCACGCTATTCGCGCGGAGCAGCAGAACACCGAGCAGGGCCCTCTGCTGCAGGCCGCGAATGGGCACGTCGGTGCCGTCGGAGAGCACTTCAAGCGGCCCCAGAACGTTGAATCGCACCCCTACCCCCTTGATTCCCTGCGATTCCGGAGAAAGCCATTCCGGAGAATGTGCCCGATGGTACATCAGATCGATCCGGGGCCTTCCGTTGACCGCACGTCGACTTCGATCTACGCTATCGATGGCGACCCCCCACCCGGTATTCCCCGAGGCGAATTCGCCGCCGCCGACCGGCCGGGCTGATTCGACGTCGCGGTGATCGGGCAGGCGTGCGGGCCATGGGGCGTCGTAACGGCGCAGGCCTGCTGGACCGGCCGGCGTTGCCGGTGGATCCGCGTGATCCCGCGTGATCCGCGTGGTCGAGACCCCGGCTCCGCTCCGTCCGCGACACCGCCTTCCGCGAGGACGCCCCCGAGATCAGCACCGGCCACGGGCCCGGGAACACGGCGACCCCGCGCGACCTCGCGATCAACGCCCTCCGCGACCACCGCCGCACCGGCATCGAGGCCGGCCTCCGCCATGCCTCCAGCCGCCCACTCGTCCTCCTCCACACCTCCTGAGCAGGGACGATGAAAGATCGTCAGGACCCTGGACCAGCCCTGCCCACCCGGCCGCCCCGGCGGCAGTGGCCCGCCCATGAGCGATCAGTTCCCGGGCGATGGGCGGGGTGTCCCCATGATGGGTTCGACCGGGAGCGGGTGGCCGTCGCCACCGCCCCGGGGGAGCCGCCGGGGACCGGCGGCCGGACGCCTACAAGAGACGAGGTCGGGGGTACCCGGTGCCTTCCCTGCTGGAACGTGACGCGCACATCGACAGACTCGACCACCTGCTCGCCGAATGTCTCGGCCGCGCGGGCCGGGTGGCACTGGTCGACGGACCCCTCGGCAGCGGCAAGAGCGAGCTGCTGCGGGTGTTCACCGCCCGGGCCGCCGAGCGCGGAGTCCTGGTCGTGGGCGCGGGCTGTTCCGCCCAGGAGCGGGACCTGCCCTTCGGGATCGCCGACCGGATCGCCCACTCCCCCGGCTGGCCCGCCGGGCACGCCGAGCGGCTGGCCGCGCTGGCCGACCCGGCCGTCCTCGCCGAGCCGGCCGACAGTGCCGGCGGCGCCGCCCTCAACGGCAGCGCCCTGAACGGCAGCACCCTCAACGGCAGCGGCGCGGTCGGCGACCCGGCCGGCCCGCCGTCGCCGGCGCTGCTGCGCGCCTGCCGCGACCTGACCACCGCCCTGCTCGCGGCCGCCGCCGACACCCCGGTGCTGCTCTGCGTCGAGGACATCGGCCACGCCGACGAGGCGTCCCTGCACTTCCTGCGCCACCTCGTCCGCCACCTGCCGCAGAGCCGGGTGCTGCTGGTCCTCACCGACGGCAGCACCCCGTGGCCCGCGCGGCGCCGGCTGCACGCCGAACTGCTGCGCCACCCGCACGCGCACCGCCTCGCGCTGGCCCCGCTGTCCCGGGCCGGCGCGCTGCGCCTGGTCACCGAGGGCCTGGGCGAGGAGGACGCCCGGCACCGCGGCCCCGGCCTGGTGGACGTGGCCGGCGGCAACCCGCTGCTGCTGCACGCCCTCGTCGAGGAGCACCTCGACCGCGCCGACGCGCCCGAACCGCGCTACGGCCCGGCCCTGCTGAGCTGCCTCCACCGGGCCGGCCCCGGCGTGCTGCGGGTCGTCCAGGCCCAGGCCGTGCTCGGCGAGGAGGCCCCGGCCGAGGACGTGGCCCGGCTGCTGGGCGAGCGGGAGAGCGCCGACGCGGTCGCCCGGACCCGCGCCACGCTCACCGCCGCCGGGCTGCTGGACGGCGAGGGACGGCTGCGCACCGCGGCCGCCCGCACCGCCGTCCTGGAGGACCTCGCCCCGCACGAGCGCACCGAACTGCGGCTGCGGGCCGCCCAGTTGGCCCACGAGACGGGCAGCCCCGCCGCCGAGGTGGCCCGGCACCTGGTCGAGGCCGGGCGGGCGCCCGCGCCGTGGGCGGTCGCCGCGCTGACCGAGGCGGCCGAGCACGCCCTGCTCGACCACCGTCACCGCACCGCCGTCGCCTGCCTGAGCCTGGCCCACAAGGAGGCCGCCGAGGAGAACGACCGGGCGGTGCTCCGGCACCGGCTGGCGCAGGCCGAGTGGCAGCTCAACCCCTCGGCGGCGGCCCGGCACCTGGTGCCGCTCACCGCCGCGGTCCGGGCCGGGCACCTCGGGCTCGCCGAGGCGCTCGTCCTCGTCCGGTACCTGCTGTGGCACGGCCGCGGCGAGGAGGCGCTGGCCGTCCTGGACCTGCTGCGCGCCCGGACCGGACCGGCCGGACCGGCCTCCCCCGCCGAGACGGGCGCGCTGCGCGACGTCGAGACCTGGCTCGCCTACACCCACCCGGGCCTGGCCCGGGGCCGCCGCGTCCCGGTGCTGCCCGCCGACCTGCGGCACACGGTCGCCCCGGACGTCGACCCGCAGCTGCGGGCCGCCGCCGCACTCGCCGGGGCGCTCACCCGGGGACGGGCCACGGAGACCGTCGACCACGCCCAGCAGGTGCTGCACGACGCCCACCTGCACGGCCGCACCGCGTGGGCCGAGGAGGCCGCGCTGCTCGCGCTGCGGGTGCTGCTCCAGGCCGGGCGCGCCGACACCGCGGCGGTCTGGAGCCAACGGCTGCTCGGCACCGCCGCGCGCCGCGAGGCCCCGACCGCGACGGCCCTGTACTCGGCGGCGCACGCCGAGGCGGCCCTGCGGCTCGGCGAGCCGACCACGGCGGCCGAGCACAGCCGGGCCGCGCTGACCCACCTCAGCCCCACCTCCTGGGGCATCGCGGTGGGCCTGCCGCTGGGCACGCTGGTCATCGCCGAGAGCCGCACCGGCGAGCACCGCTCGGCCGCCAAGCACCTCACCCACGCCGTCGGTGAGGCCATGTTCCAGAGCCTGTACGGGCTGCACTACCTGTTCGCCCGCGGCGAGCACTACCAGGCGACCCGGCACGGCCACGCGGCACTCGCCGACTTCCTGTCCTGCGGCGAACTGCTGCGCACCTGGGGCCTGGACGGCGCCGGGGTGGTGCCCTGGCGCACCCAGGCCGCCGACGCCTGGCTGCGGCTGGACAACCGGGACCGCGCCTGGCGGCTGATCCACGAACAGCTCAGCCGGGCCGACGCCGACCTGCCGCACAACCGCGGCCCGGCGCTGCGACTGCTCGCCGCGGCCGGGCCGGCCGGCCGGCGCGGCCCCCTGCTCACCGAGGCCGTCGACCTCACCGAGGCCTCCGGCGACCGCTACGAGCAGGTGCGGGTGCTCACCGACCTGAGCCGGGTGCACCAGGGCTCCGGCAACAGGCGCCGGGCCCGGCTGCTGCTGCGCCAGGCCCTGCACGTGGCGAACATGTGCGCCCTGCGGCCGCTCGTCCAGGAGCTGCTGTCGGTCTCGGCGGACCTCGGCGAGAGCGGCCCCGCCGCCGACGCACGGGAGCCGGGCGGGGTCGACGCGCTCACCGAGTCCGAGCGGCGGGTCGCCTCGCTCGCCGTACTCGGCTACACCAACCGCGAGATCGCCGGACGCCTGTACGTCACGGCGAGCACCGTGGAACAGCACCTCACCCGGGTCTACCGCAAGCTCGGGGTACGCCGACGCAAGGACCTGCCCGCCGATCTGTGGGCCAACCTGAGGAAGACGGGATGACGACGCCGATGACCACGCCGACCGCCACCAGCCTGACGGTGCACGACGGCACCGGGCCCGACCTCGCCCGGGCCCTGGCGGGCCTGACCGCCGGCCAGCAACCGCAGTGGCCCGATCAGGATCGGGTGCGCGAGGTGCGCGCCGCGCTCGGCGCCCTGCCGCCCCTGGTGGAGCCCGCCGCCGTGGACCGGCTCCGGGAGCGCCTGGCCGAGGCCGCGCTCGGCCGGGCCCTGGTCGTCCAGGGCGGGGACTGCGCCGAGACCTTCGCCGGCAACACCCCCGAGCACGTGCGCGCCAACCTGCACGCCCTGCTGCACTGCGCGACCCTGTTCGAGGTCGCCTCCGGCCTGCCGGTGGTGCCGGTCGGACGCGTCGCCGGGCAGTACGCCAAGCCGCGCTCCAGCCCGACGGGCCCGGACGGGCTGCCCTCCTACCGGGGCGACATCGTCAACGGCCTCGCGGCGACGGCCGAGGCCCGCACACCGGACCCGCGGCGGATGCTCACCGCGTACGACAGCGCCGGCGCCGCGCTCGACGTGCTGGACTCGGTGGCCGACGCGACCCGCACCGAACTGTTCGCCGGTCACGAGGCCCTGCTGCTCGACTACGAGGTGCCGCTGGTGCGCGACGGGTACGCGCTGTCCGGCCACTTCCTGTGGATCGGCGAGCGGACCCGCGAACTCGACGGCGCGCACGTCGCCCTGGCCCGCCGGATCGCCAACCCGCTGGGCCTCAAGCTGGGCCCGTCCACCACCCCGGAGCAGGCCGTCGCCTACGCCGAGGCGCTGGACCCGGACCGCGTCCCCGGCCGGCTGACGCTGATCAGCCGGATGGGCGCGGACCGGGTGTCCGACGTGCTGCCGCCGCTGGTGGAGGCGGTGGCGGACGCGGGACACCCGGTGGTCTGGCTCTGCGACCCGATGCACGGCAACACCGAGACGGCGGCCGGCGGGCTGAAGACCCGCCGCTTCGACCGGATCGCCGCCGAGGTGAGCGGGTACTTCGCCGTGCACCGGGCGATAGGCAGCCACCCCGGCGGCCTGCACCTGGAACTGACCGGCGACGACGTGACCGAGTGCCTCGGCGGTCGCGAGGACCTGCGCGAGGAGCAGCTCCCCGAGCGCTACCTGACCGGCTGCGACCCGCGGCTGAACGGGCGCCAGACCCTGGACCTGGCGCGCGTGGTGGCGGAGATCCTGCTGGAGCACTCCGCCCGGCGGGCGCCCGTGGCGGTCTGAGGACCGCCCACCCGGACCGACGGCCCGCTCCTCCACGCGGAGGGGGAGCGGGCCGTCAGCATGTGCGCGGGAGGGAGCGGTCAACTCCCCACTGGCTCCGGCGGGTTCAGACGGGCTGACCGTCAGGCGGCGAGGTCGGTGCGGAGCGCTTCGAGGAGCGTGGCCAGCTCCGTCCGGTCCGCCGCCGCGCCGTAGACGTAGAAGTCCGGCCGGACCAGCACCGCGACCGCCCCGGCCTCGGCCAGGTACGGCAGGTACACCCCGTCGGTGTCGCCCACCGCGCCCGCCGGGGGCTCCTCGTCGGCGGCCGCGAGCACCCTCACCGCGTGGCCGCCGAGGCCGGCCAGCCAGGCGCGGTCCCCGGCGGTGAGCAGGCTCTCCGGCGGCTCGGTGGTGAGCAGCACGAAGCCGCGCCCCACCACGTCGTCGAAGAGCCCGGCGGGCCGGCCGGCCGCCGTCACCCGCCCCTGGACGACCAGGTCGCCGGCCGGCCCGCCGCCGTGCCGCAGGCCCGCCGTGAGCGGCTGGACCGGGGTGCGCGGCCGGGCCGCGCCGACCTCCGCGCCGCGCCGGGCGCGCTCCTGGGCGGCCAGCATGACGGTGTCGCGGTCGCGGGCCGCGGCCGGGTCGGTCTGGCAGATGACCCGGCCCAGGTCCATCGACATGGTGAGCGCGTGCCGCACGTGCTCGCGCCGCTCGGCGGTGTAGCTGTCGAGCAGCCCTTCGCCGGCCCGGCCGGTGAGCACCAGGTCCAGCTTCCAGGCGAGGTTGGCGGCGTCCCGGAGGCCCGAGCACATGCCCTGCCCGGCGAACGGCGGCATCAGGTGGGCGGCGTCCCCGGCGATCAGCACCCGGCCGCGCCGCCACTGGTCCGCGTAGCGCGCCTGGAAGGTGTAGACGGCGTGCCGCAGCAGGGTGGCGTTGCCGGGGTCGATGTCGAACAGCGAGAGCAGCTTCCAGACGTTGGCCTCGCCGCCGAACTCCTCGGGCGACTCGTGGTCGAGCCGCATGAACTCCCAGCGCCGGTGGCCCGGCCCGGCGGACACGGCGGTACGCGGCCGGGCCGGGTCGCAGACCTGGAGGTTGTTGGGGACGAACTCCCGGCCGTCGTGCGGGACGACGTCGCAGGTCAGCCAGTCGTTGAAGAACGCGAAGTCGGTGGCGGTCAGCCCGGCCTCCTCGCGCACCACGCTGTTGGCGCCGTCGCAGCCGATCACCCAGCGGGCGGTGAGCGGGCCGCCCGACGGGTCGGTCCGCGGTCCTTCGACCGTGAGCGTGACCGCGTCGCCGCGGTCGGCGAGCGCCGTCACCCGGTGGCCGCGCAGGACGCGCAGCGTGGGGTACCGCTCGCCGTGGGCGGCCAGCGCGGCCTCCAGGCCCGGCTGGTAGACGGCGCTGGAGTCGGGCCAGCCGGAGCGGCCGGCGTCCTCGACGTCCACCCGGAAGAGGGTCTGCCCGTCGGCGTTGTGCCAGACGTAGTCCCGGGAGGACTCGACGTGCTCGTCCAGGGCCGCGCCCACGCCGGTGGCGGCGAGGATACGGGCGGACTCGCCGTCGAAGGAGACCGCCCGAGGCATCGGGTACGGCCGGGGGAAGCGCTCCAGGACGGTGACCCGGTGGCCGCGGGCGGCCAGCAGCAGGGCGGCGGTCTGGCCGACCGGCCCGTAGCCGACGATCGCGACGTCGGTGTCGAAGCCGTCGCCGTCTCCCACAGCGGCGGCGGTCTCGGTGTGGACGGGGGTGCTCATGCGGTGGCCGCGTCCTTCCGCAGGATCTCGGCGAGCACCCGGGCGTGCTCCTCCGGGTCGGCGAGGCCGCGCAGCCGCTCGGTGCCGTCCTCGACGACGACCAGGCGGGTGCCGATCAGGATCCGCTGGCCGCCCTCGAAGGCCCGGCCGCGCACCACGATGCCGGAGCCGGCCAGGGCCCGGGCGAACCGGTCCAGCTCCGGTGAGGGGACCAGCCAGTCCGCGAAGGCGCGCGGCCGCGCGTGGAACCGGTAGACGGCGCGCCAGTCGCCGACCCGGCCCCGGCGCTGCACCACGTGGTGGCCGGTGTCCGCGCGCACGACGCGGAAGTCGGTGCCGAACTGCGGCTGCACCTCGTCGGGCACCACCCGCAGCGGCTCCAGGTAGGACGGGCCGACGAAGCCGACGTCGACCAGCCAGAGGTCGCCGTCCAGCCGGACGAAGCCGAGGACGTGCTCCAGGTCCGGCCCGAAGCTGTCGTCCACCTGGCGGATCCCGGCCGAGAACAGCCCGGTCTCGTAGCCGAGTTCGCGCAGCAGCGCGAGGAAGAGCCCGTTCAGTTCGTAGCAGACGCCGCCCCGGCCGCCGAGCACGACGGCGTCGAACACGGCGTCGACGTCGATGTCGACGCCCGCCCACAGGGCCTCGCCGCGGGCGGTGTTGAGCGAGGAGTCGTACGGGATGGCGATCAGGTGGCGCCGGTGCAGCTCGCGCAGGGTGTCGGCGGTGGGGTCGAGCGGGCCGTCGTAGTCGAGGGCCTTGAGGTAGGCGGCGGTGTCGAACACGGCGGTCACTTCCCTTCGGTCCGCTGCTCGACGGGCACGGTCTCGGAGGCTCCGGTGTCGGTCAGTCCGGACTCGCCGGAGCCGGTCTCGTCGAGCAGGGAGAGGAGGTGGCCGGCGATCCGCTCCGGGGTGGGCTGGTCGAAGGCGAGCAGGGCGGGCAGTTCGAGCCCGGTGACGTTCTGGAGGCGGTTGCGCAGCTCGACGGCGGTCAGCGAGACGAAGCCGATGTCGAAGAAGACGGCGTCCGCCCCGATCTCGTCGGTGCCCTCGTGCCCGAGGACGGCCGCGACCTCCGTGCGGACCACGTCGACCAGCACGGCCAGGCGCTCCCCCGGGTCGGCGTCCGCCAGCCGGCGGGCGAGGACGGCGCCGGGCGCCTCCTCGGTGGTGGTGTCGGGCTCGGTCTCGGTGGCCATCGGGGATTCTCCTGCGGGGGTGGTCGTCACGGGCACCGACTCCAGCCAGTAGTGCCGGTGTTGGAAGGGGTAGGTCGGAAGTTCGGAGGCGGGGAGGGTGCCGGCGCCCGCGTAGGAGGCCGACCAGTCGACCTCCACGCCGCGGACGTGCAGCGCGGCGGCCGAGAGCAGGACGCGGTCCCAGCCGCCCTCGTCGCGCCGCAGGGTCCCGGTGACGGCCGCCTCGCGCACGGAGGCCGCCTCCAGGGCCTCGACGATGCCGTGGGCGAGTACGGGGTGGGCGCTGACCTCGACGAACGCCCGGTACTCGGCGGCGGCCAGGGTGTCGACGGCCTCGGCGAAGCGGACCGTCTGCCGCAGGTTGCGATACCAGTACCCGGCGTCCAGCTCCGGGCCCTCCAGCCAGCGGCTCTCGACGGTGGAAAGGAAGGGGATCGCGGCGGGCTGGGGCTTCACCGAGCCCAGCAGCTCGGCGAGTTCGGCCTCGATGGACTCCACGTGCGAGGTGTGCGAGGCGTAGTCCACCGGGATCCGGCGGACCCGCACGCCCTGCTCCTCGTACCCGGTCACCAGGGTGTCGAGCGCGGCCGGGTCACCGGCCACGACCACCGAGGAGGGGCCGTTCACGGCCGCGATCTCGACACCGTCCGGCAGCGCGCTCGCCACCCGCTCCCGGGGAAGGCCGACCGAGACCATGCCGCCCCGGCCCGCCAGACCCCGCGCGATGGCCTGCGACCGCAGCGCCACCACGGCCGCCGCGTCGTCCAGCGAGAGGATGCCGGCGACGTGCGCCGCCGCGATCTCCCCCTGGGAGTGACCGACCACCGCGTCAGGCACCACGCCCAGCGACGCCCACAGGCGCGCCAGGCCGACGTTCACCGCGAACGACACCGGCTGCACCACGTCCACCCGCTCCAACGAGGCGGCACCCGGCACCTGGTTCACTACATCGAGCAACGACCAGTCGACATAGGACGTCAAGGCCTTGTCGACCTCACCGAGCGCCTCCGCGAAGACCGCGGACTCGGCGAGCAGCCGACGCCCCATCCCCGCCCACTGGGAACCCTGGCCCGGGAAGACGAAGACGGTCTGCCCGGCGACGTCCGCCGTGCCGGTGACCAGGGCGGGCGAGGCGGCGTCGCCCGCGAGCGCGGCCAGGCCGGTGCGGTGACCGTCGAGCGCGTCGGCCACCACGACGGCGCGGTGCGCCAGCAGGGTCCGGGCCTCGGCCAGCGTGCGGGCCGCGTCGGCGGGTGCCGGGCCGCGTGCCTCGGTGTAGTCGAGCAGCCGCTCCGCCTGGGCGCGCAGGGCGCCGGCGGAAGCGGCGGACAGCAGCCAGGGGACGGCGGCGGGCTCGGGGGCGGTGGGCTCGGCGGCGGGCTTTGCGGTGGGCTTTGCGGTGGGCGCCTCCTCCAGGATGACGTGGGCGTTGGTGCCGCTCACCCCGAAGGCCGACACGGCGGCCCGGCGCGGGCGGTCGGCCGCCGGCCACGGCCGGGCCTCCGTCAGCAGCCGCACCTCCCCGACCGACCAGTCGACCTGGGTGGTCGGCGCGTCCACGTGGAGGGTCCGCGGCAGCACGCCGTGGCGCAGCGCCTCGACCATCTTGATCACACCGGCGACGCCGGCGGCTGCCTGGGTGTGGCCGATGTTGGACTTCAACGACCCCAGCCAGAGCGGCTGTTCGGCCGGTCGGCCCTGCCCGTAGGTGGCCAGCACCGCCTGCGCCTCGATCGGGTCGCCCAGCGGGGTGCCGGTGCCGTGGCCCTCGACGGCGTCGACGTCCGCCGCCGTCAGCCGGGCGTTGGCGAGCGCGGCCCGGATCACCCGCTGCTGGGCGGGCCCGTTGGGCGCGGTGAGGCCGTTGGACGCGCCGTCCTGGTTGACGGCTGAACCCCGGACCACGGCCAGCACCTCGTGCCCCAGCCGCCGGGCGTCCGACAGCCGCTCCAGGACGAGCACCGCCACGCCCTCCGCCCAGCCGGTGCCGTCGGCGGCGTCCGCGAAGGCCTTGCAGCGCCCGTCGGTCGCCAGGCCGCGCTGCCGGGAGAACTCCACGAACGGCGAGGGCTGGGACATCACCGCGACACCGCCGGCCAGCGCCAGCGTGGACTCGCCGCTGCGCAGCGACTGGGCGGCCAGGTGGACGGCGACCAGCGAGGAGGAGCAGGCGGTGTCGACGGTGATCGCGGGCCCCTCCAGGCCGAGCGTGTAGGCGACCCGGCCCGAGGCCACGGAGCCGGAGGTGCCGGTGGCGAGGAAGCCTTCGAGCCCGGCGGGCACGCTTCGCAGACCGGTGGCGTAGTCGTGGTACATGACGCCGGAGAACACGCCGACGGCCGTGCCGCGCAGGCCCGCCGGGTCCAGGCCGGCCCGCTCCAGGGCCTCCCAGGAGGTCTCCAGCAGGAGCCGCTGCTGCGGGTCCATGGCGAGCGCCTCGCGCGGCGAGATCCCGAAGAAGGCGGCGTCGAAGTCGGCGGCGCCGTGCAGGAATCCGCCCTCGCGGACGTAGGAGCGGCCGGCCCGGTCCGGGTCGGGGTCGAAGAGTCCGTCGAGGTCCCAGCCGCGGTCCTCGGGGAACTCGGCCACGCCGTCGCGTCCGTCGGCGACCAGCTGCCACAGGTCGGCCGGGGAGGCGACGTCGCCCGGCAGCCGGCAGGCCATCCCGACGATGGCGATCGGCTCACCGGCCGCCGCCTCCAACGCGGCCTTCTCGGAGGCGAGTTGTTCGTTGTCCTGGAGCGCGGCCCGCAGTGCCTCGACCAGCCTCGCCGTCTGGTCGAGGGCGGCCGCGCCGTCGTTGGTGGTGGTGGTCATGTCAGCCTTTCGGATGGTGCGCCGGGCGCCGAGCGCGGACGAACGGGCGCGGGTCGGTGAGCGCGGTGCGTCGGCTCGGTGGGTCTGCGCGGTGGGTCCGCGCGGTCGGGTAGGCGCGGTCGGGTTGGGCGCGGTCGGGTGGACGGTTCAGCCGCGGCCGCGCAGGGCGCGGGCGACGAGGCCGTCGATGTCCAGGTCCGCGATGGCGGGCCCGTCCACGGGCACCGATCCCGCGTCCGGGCCGGCCGCACGTGGCCCGGGGGTCACGGCCGCCGGGCCCGCCACCGGCTCCGGCAGCAGCTCGGACCGCAGGTGGCGGGCGAGCGCGAGCGGGGTCGGGTGGTCGAAGACCAGGGTCGCCGGGAGCCGGACGCCCGTCGCCCGGGCCAGCCGGTTGCGCAGCTGTACCGCGCCGAGCGAGTCGAACCCGGCCTCCTTGAAGGCCTGGGCGGCGGCGACGGCGTTCTTGGACGGGTGCCCGAGGACGGCGGCGGCGGCGGAGCGCACCAGGTCGAGGACCTCGCGGTGCTGCTCGCGCTCCGGCAGCGCGGCCAGCCGGGCGGCGAAGTCCGCCGCGTCGTCGGCGGGCGCACCGGTGGCGGCGGTGCGCCGGGGCGTGCGGACCAGACCGCGCAGCAGCGGGTTCAACTCGCCGCCCGCCGCCTGCCCGCGCAGCGCGTCGCGGTCCAGCCGGGTCGGGACCAGCAGCGCCTCCGGAGAACGCAGCGCGGCATCGAACAGCGCCAGCGCCTCCTCCGTCGCCAGGGCCTTGAGACCGCCCCGGGCCAGCCGGGCCCGGTCCGCCTCGTCCAGGTGCCCGGTCAGCCCACTGGCCTGAGCCCACAGGCCCCAGGCCAGTGAGACCGCTGGCAGACCGCGCTCACGACGCCACCCGGCCAGACCGTCCAGGAACCCGTTCGCCGACCCGTACAGGCTCTGCCCGGCGTTCCCGAACACACTGGCGCCGGAGGAGAAGAGGACGAAGGCCGCCAGACCCAGGCCCTCGGTCGCCTCGTGCAGGTGCCAGGCCGCGTCCGCCTTCGGCGCGAACACCTCCCCCAGCCGCCCTGCGGGCTGCCCCTCGAACACACCGTCGGCCAGCGCACCGGCCGTGTGCACCACCGCCGTCAGCGGACGCTCCACCGGGACCCGACGGACCAGGTCATCGACCACCGAACGGTCCGACACGTCCGCGGCCACCACCTCCACCTCGGCACCCAGCGCCTCGAGCCCGGCCACCAACTCCGCCGCACCCGGCGCCGCCGCACCACGACGACTCACCAGCACCAGCCGCCGCACCCCGTGCGACTCCACCAGATGCCGGGCCACCAATCCGCCCAACGTCCCCGTACCACCGGTCACCAGCACCGTCCCCGCCGGATCCAGGACGCCGTGCCCGTCGGCGGAGGCCGGAGCGGAGGCACGCGCCAGACGCGGCACCACCACACCGCCGTCGCGCCAGAGCGCCTGGGTCTCGCCCGACGCCAGCAGGCCGCCCACCACCGACGGGTCCACCGCCGCGGCGGGGAAACCCGTCCCTTCGCCGCCGAGGAGCACGATCCGGCCGGGCTGCTCCTGCTGGACCGAACGGACCAGCCCCCACACCGCGTTGACCGCCGGGTCCGCGTCCGGGGGCCCGGTCACGACCGCCAGCGGCTCCCCGCTCCGGGCGGGATCGGTGAGCCCCTGGTGCAGGAACTCCGAGACCCGGCCGACCAGCGCCCGGGCGCCCTCGGGCCCCTCGGCCGTCCCGGCGGTCAGGTCCAGCACCGCCGGGGCGGCGACACCAGCCGCGCCGGCGGGCAGGACGAGAGGCGTCCAGCCCACCTGGTAGAGGTGGTCGGTACCGGCCCCGCCGAGGCCGGCCAGCCGGTCGATCGGCACCTGCCGCAGCGACAGGGAGCCGACCGAGGCCACCGGTCCGCCGGTCGGGTCGGTGAGGACGAGCGAGAACGCGTGCGGGCCGGTCTGCCGGGCGTGCACCCGCAGAGCAGTGGGACGCGTGGCGAACAGGGCCACGTCGTTCCAGGCGAACGGCAGCAGGACGTGGCCCGGCTCCGGCTCGGCGATGCCCAGGAAGTTGGTGGCCTGCAGGGCGGCGTCCAGCAGCACCGGGTGGATGCCGAAGTCCTCGGCGGCCCGGCCGGCGGGCAGGGACACCTCGGCGTGCACCTCGCCGTCGAGCCGCCAGACGGCCCGCAGCCCCTGGAACGCCGGTCCGTAGCCGAAGCCGCGGTCCGCCAGCCGCTCGTAGAAGCCGTCCAGGGCGACCGGCTCCGCGCCGGCCGGCGGCCACGCGCCGGGGGCGGCGGTGTCCGGCGCCTGCTCGCCGGC
>NZ_JBSFJC010000176.1:0-13845 GCF_053597855.1 Kitasatospora sp. NPDC001225 | reverse complement strand
GGTGGCAGACGCACTGGGCCCTCTCCCCCGGCAGGGGGACTGATCCGCACACCGTGTCGCTGACGCTCGCCCACGCGAACGTCGATCACCCCTCCACTCGCGGCGGCGGTGGCCGGGCGGGTGCACGAGGCGGCCCGGCGGATGCTCGGCGGCCGGTCGGGCGGCGGGCTGGACCGGGCCGCCTTCGAGGAGCTGTTCCCGGTCGAGGGCGGCTGGGCCACGGCGGTGCTCGCCGAGGGCCTGTTCGTCCCGGCCGGGCCCGGGTTCCGCTTCGCGCACGGGGAGTTCGCGGACTGGCTGCAGGGCCGGCACCTGGACCTGGACGCGGCGCTGCGGCTGCTGCTCGGCGAGGCCGAGGACACCCCGCCGTGGCCCGCCGACGAGCCGGCGGAGCCCGGCGGCCACCCGGCGGCGGAGACGGCGGGGACGGCCGCCGGGGCGGACGCCGTCCCCCGGCACCGGATCGGCCCGGTCGCCGCCGCACTGCGCCGGGTGGCCGAGACCTGGGGCGCCGGCGCCCTGGACCCGTGGCTGCACCGGATCTGGCGCGCCCTGGACCTGCGCCCGCCGGGCAGCGAACCCGCCTGGTGGGCGGCCCGGTTGCTCGCCGAGGGCCTGGCCGCCGGCCCGGACCCGGCCGAACACCGGGCGCTGCTCGACCAAATGGCGGCCCGGATCGCCGAACGGGCGGGCGGGACGGGCGCGGTGGCGCTCCCGGCGGCCGGGCTCGGCCGTTTCGGGCCGGCCTTCTGGACCGGCCTCGGCCTGCCCGTCGAGGCCGAACTCGCCCTGCTGCGCAGCCTGGTGGCCGCCGACGGCCCCGGGCAGCGCTTCCTCGCCGTGGTGGCCCAGCGGCTGCGCGCCGACCCGGTCGGGGTGTTCCCGCTGCTCTGCGCCTGGTTCGAGGACCCGCGCGGCCTGCCGGGCCGCCCGGGGCGCACCGTCGCCGACCTCGCCCACGACCTGCTGTACGCCCACCGGCGGCTCGCCCTGGACGAGTTGGCCGACGCGCTGGCCGCCGCCGCGCACCCGCGGGCGGACGCGCTGCTCACCGTGCTCGCCGCCGAGGAGCCGTCCGCGCTCTGCCGCGCGGTGGACCGCTGGAGCCACGACCGGCGGCCCGAACGGCACGTCGCGGCGGCCGTGCACGCGCTGCGGACCGCCCCGTACGCCGCCGGGGCCGGGGTCGAGCTGCTGCGGTACACCGCGCTGACCCTGCTCGCCCGCGAGGACGAGCCCGGTCTGCACGGGGCCGCGCTGGCGCTGCTGGTCGGCGATCCGGCGACCCGGGCCGAGCACCTGCCGGCCGCGCTCGCCCTGCTGCGGGCCGGCGGCGACGCCTTCCTCACCCCGCGGGCGCTCGCCCCGGCCCTGGAGAGCGACCCGGAACCCGTCCTGGCGGCCTTCGCCGAGTGCTCGGCCGCCCCCGGCGCGGCCCCCGCCGAGACGCTGCGGGTGCTCGCCGACGCCACCGCCCCGGCGGCCGTGCGGCGGGGCGCCGAGCTGGCCGCCGGGCTGCTGCGCGGGAACCCGGGGCTGGCCGGCCCGGTCGCCGTCGACTACCTCGGCCGCCGGCTGGCGCGCGCCGCCGCCGGCCCGGCCGACCGGCTGGAGCTGCGGGTGCTGATCGGCGCCGCGCTGGCGGCCCGCAGCGCGGCCGTCCGGCGGCCGTTCGCCGAGGTGCTGTCCGTCCCGGTGGCCGACCCGGCGGCGGACGCGCTGCGCTGCGAGCTGCTGGACACCCTGCTCGCCGCCGAGACCGACCCGGCGGTGCTGACCGTCGCCGTGGAGCGGCTCGCCGAGCACTGCGCGGCCGAGAACCCGGCCCGGGCCCGGGCGGTGCTGGCCCGGGCCGGCACCGGGCTGCCGGGCGCGGACGAGCTGCTGGTGCGCTGCGCCGGGCGGTCGGCGGCCTTCGCCCGGCTGCTCGCCCGGTGGCCGTCCGGTGCCGCGCCGACCGCCCCGGACGGCCCCCGGCTGGCCCGGATGCGGGCCCTGGCGGCGGCCGGACGGGACCCGCAGTACGCCGCCGCCGAGGCCGAGCGGGCCGTCTCCGGGCGGGCCGCGGGGCCCTCGGCGGGCTCAACCCGTATTCCGGTGCCTGAGCCGGGGCAGGCGCATGGCACGCTATAGGGGTTCGGGTTTTGAGCGTTTGAGCGTACAGAGGGTACGCGCCGTACGGAACAAGGAGCGGTCAGGTGCAGCGCTGGCGTGGCCTGGAGGAGATCCCCGGGGACTGGGGACGCAGCGTCGTCACCATCGGCTCGTTCGACGGGGTGCACCGAGGACATCAGCTGATCATCGGGCGGGCGGTCGAGCGGGCCCGCGAACTGGGCGTCCCGGCGGTCGTGGTGACCTTCGACCCGCACCCGCGCGAGGTCATCCGCCCGGGCAGCCACCCGCCGCTGCTCGCGCCGCACCCGCGCCGTGCCGAGCTGATCGCGGAGCTGGGCGTGGACGCGGTGCTGGTGCTGCCGTTCACCACCGAGTTCTCCCAGGAGTCCCCGGAGACCTTCGTCCGGCAGGTACTGGTGGACGCGCTGCACGCGCGGGTCGTCATCGAGGGCCCCAACTTCCGCTTCGGGCACCGGGCGGCCGGGAACGTCGAGCTGCTCGGCGAGCTGGGCCGGGCGGACGACTTCGAGGTCGAGGTGGTCGACCTCCAGGTGTGCGGCACGGCCGGGGACGGCGAGCCGTTCTCCTCCAGCCTGACCCGCCGGCTGGTGGAGACCGGGGACATGGCCGGCGCCAACGAGGTGCTGGGCCGTCCGCACCGGGTGGAGGGCGTGGTGGTGCGCGGCGCGCAGCGCGGCCGCGACCTGGGCTACCCGACCGCCAACGTCGACACCGTGCCGCACAGCGCGATCCCGGCGGACGGCGTGTACGCGGGCTGGCTGACCGCCGACGGCGAGCGGATGCCGGCGGCGATCTCGGTCGGCACCAACCCGACCTTCGACGGCACCACCCGCACCGTGGAGGCGTACGCCATCGACCGGGTCGGCCTGGACCTGTACGGGCTGCACGTGGCCGTGGACTTCCTGGCCTACCTGCGCGGGATGGAGAAGTTCGACTCCATCGACGCGCTGCTGGACCGGATGGCCGACGACGTCAAGCGGGCCCGCGAGCTGACCGACGGCATCTGACCGACGGCATCCGAGCGACGGCGTCCGAGGCGTCGCAGAACGACGGAAGGGGCCCACCGACCTGGTGTCGGTGGGCCCCTTCCGTCGCTGTCACTGCTGGGGCGGGGGCGGCGGGTAGCCGTAGCCCGGCCCCGGCTGCTGCGGCCAGGGCGCCCCGGGGGCGGGCTGCTGCGGGTAGCCGTACCCGGGCGGGGGCGGCGGGGCCTGGCCGGGCTGCGGGGCCCACGGCGCCCCGGGGGCGGGCTGGCCGGCCTGCTGCGGGTACGGCTGGGGCTGCTGCTGCGGGTCGGCGTACGGCTGGGGGCCGCCCGGCTGCGGGTAGCCGGCCTGGGCCTGCTGCTGCCAGCCGGCCTGCTGGGCGGCGGCGGCCTGGTGGGCCCGGATGATGTCCTCGCCGACCAGGGTGGCCAGCTCGAAGTAGGCCTCCCGGACCTTGGGCCGCATCATGTCGAGGTTGACCTCGGCGCCGGCCGCCAGGCTCTCGTCGAACGGCACCACGATCACGCCGCGGCAGCGGGTCTGGAAGTGCGCGACGATGTCCTCGACCTTGATCATCTTGCTGGTCTCGCGCACCCCGGAGACCACCGTGATGCTGCGCTGGACCAGGTCCGCGTAGCCGTGCGCGGAGAGCCAGTCCAGGGTGGTCGAGGCGCTGGAGGCGCCGTCCACGCTGGGGGTGGAGACGATGATCAGCTGGTCGGCCAGGTCCAGCACCCCGCGCATCGCGCTGTACAGCAGTCCGGTGCCGGAGTCGGTCAGGATGATCGGGTACTGGCGGCCCAGCACATCGATCACCTGGCGGTAGTCCGAGTCGTTGAAGGTGGTCGAGACCGCCGGGTCGACGTCGTTCGCCAGGATCTCCAGGCCCGAGTTCAGGTCCTGCGAGGTGAACTGACGGATGTCCATGTAGCTGCGCAGGTGCGGGATGGCCGTCACCAGGTCGCGGATGGTCGCGCCGGTCTGGCGCTTCACCCGGCGGCCCAGGGTGCCGGCGTCCGGGTTGGCGTCGATCGCGATCACCTTGTCCTGGCGCTCGCTGGCCAGGGTCGCGCCGAGCGCGGTGGTGGTCGTGGTCTTGCCGACGCCGCCCTTGAGGCTGATCACGGCGATCCGGTAGCAGCTCAGCACCGGGGTGCGGATGATCTCCAGCTTGCGGGCCTTCTCGGCCGCCGCGGCCTTGCCGCCGAACTGGAAGCGCGGCTGCTGGCGCTGCTGCTTGGGCTGGCTGCGCAGCAGCCGGTCCGAGGACAGCTCGACGGCGGCGGTGTAGCCCAGCGGCGCGCCGTGCGCGGTCTGCTGCGGGGCGGCGGCCTGCTGGAACGCGCTGGGCTGCGGGGCCTGCGGTTGCTGCTGCCACGGCTGGCCGGGCAGCGGCTGCCCCGGCAGCGGCGGGCCGGGCTGGGCCTGCGGGCCGGGCTGGGGCGGGACCGGCTGCTGGTACGCGGCGGGCTGCGGCCAGCCGCCCTGGCGCGGGTCCACCGGGCCGGGCTGGGGCACCGGGCCGGGCTGCTGCGGGGCGGCGGCGTGCTGGGGCGGCAGCGGCAGCGGCTGCGGCTGCTGCGGCTGTTGGACCTGCTGGGCCTGCTGGGCCGCCCACGCGGCCTGCGGGTCCCAGGAAGCCGACGGGTCCTGGGGGTGCTGCGGCGGGGCCTGCTGGACCGGCGGCTGCGCGAAGTTCTGCGGCTGCGCGGGCGCGACGGGCGCGGGAGCAGGGGCGGGCGCCGGGTACGGCTGCGGCGCGGGCTGCTGCGCCGCGGCCTCCGGCGTCGGCCAGGCCGGGGCACCGGCCTGCGGCTGCTCGGCGACCGGCGGAGCCGGGGCGGCGGCCGGGAACGGGACGTGCTGCGCCTCGGCCTGCACCGGCGGGACCGGCGCGGCGGGCGTGGGCGTGGGCGTGGCAGCGGGCGTCGGGGCCGGGACGGCGGCCGGCGCGGCCTCCGCCGCCGGGGCGGCGGCCTGGCCGGGCACCGGAGCCTGGGACTGCCGCTGCTCCGGAGCGGCCTGCTGCGCCGGGGCCTGCTGGGCCTGCGCCGGAGCGGCGGCGGCGGGCACCGGGGCGTCGGCCGAGGCCGGAGCCCCCGCGGCCGGAGCCCCAGCAGCCGCCGCGGGCTCCGTCTGCACGTACCAGGACGGGGGAGTGTAGTCAGGCGCGTCCGACCAGTCGTCGTCGTCCTCCGCCGCGTTGTCGCCGACGTAGACGCCGTCCCGATCGCTGCTCACTTTTCTGGCTCCCTCGTGTTCGCCGCCGCTTGTTCAGCGGTGCCGTTGCCGCATCAAAGACTAGGCCGTACGGCAACCCCCGTTGAAGGCGGCTTCGGTTCCCCGACGGCCCGCCCGGTGCGGCGAGCCGCTGCTCAGTCCATCCGGCGCGGCCCGCCGAGCACCTGTTGTTCGGCCTGCCCGGCCACGGCCCGTACGTACTGGCGCCGCATCCGGGTCGCCCACAGGGTGAGGTCGTCGCCGAGGGTGGGCAGGGCGGCCACGTCCTCCGGGGGCAGCGAGAGCACCCGGCCGGTCAGTTCCGCCTCCTGCGGCGAGATCCGCTGCACGCCGACCAGGTCGGCCGCGTTCAGCACCCGGGAGGCGTTCGGGCCCAGGTAGGGCAGCAGGGTCAGGGTGGTCTGCCAGGGCGCGGCGGAGAGCCGGCTGCGCGGCGGGCGGGCGCCGAGGTCGCGCACCACCAGGACCGGCGAGGCCACCGAGGCGCCCTGCGGGCCGAGCCGGCCGACCTGATGGACCGTCACGCAGGGCTGGCCGCCGCCGGCGGCCTGGGCCAGCGGGCCCCACAGCTGCCCGCGGGCGGTCTCCACCGCGACCCGGGCGCCGATCGCGGCCGCCCGCAGCGCGATGACCTGCGCGGTCCACATGCCGCCGACGAGCACCAGGTCGTACGAGGTCGGGCGGAACAGGCCGAGCACGGCGGGCAGTCCCTGCGGGTCGACGCCGATGACCACGCCGTCGTCGCCGACCGGGAAGGCCAGCGCCGCGAGGTCGGCCGCCTCCAGGACGTGCTTCTCCCGGCGCGGGCCGCGCAGTCCGAAGCCGGGCAGGATCCGCGGCCTGGTCCGGCGCTGCTCGGCCCCGGGCTGCGGGCCGACGGTGGGGTAGGTCTGGTAGGCCATCAGGAAGCCCCTCCGAGCGGCAGGGTGGCGAGCATGCCGGGGGCCTGCTCCAGGTCGAGCCGGACGAGGCCGAGCCCGGTGCTCTGGGCCCGGGTCTCCACCTGGCGGCCGACCTGGCCGACCTCGCTCTCGTTGCGCCCGGTCACCCGCAGGTGCCCGCTGACCGTCACCGAGCCGCCGGTGCCGTGCCCGGCGGTCAGGCTGAAGGTGCTGGCGAGGGCCGGCGAGCCGGTGATCAGGTTGACCAGGTCCGGCGCGGCGATCCGGCCGGGGGCGCCGCCGGGGCGGCTGAGCTGCGGCCAGCGGGAGATCCAGTACGTGGTGTGCCAGCGGTCGTCGATCCGCCAGAACCGGTTGCCCTCCTGGGTGCGGCGGGTGGTGCCGCCGCCGCTGCCGGTGCCCTGGCGGCCGGCCACCGCGATCGGGTTGGCGCAGGTGGCGATGGCCAGCGCGGCGATCAGCTCGCGCTCGTCCAGCACGGTCGCGTTGAAGCCCGCGCTGTTGAGCCGGCCGGCCAGCTGGTCGGTGACCCGCTGCAGCGCCTTGCGGGCGCCCTCCTCGCCGCCGCCGCGGGCCCGGACGGCGGTCGCCGCGCGCTCCGGGTCGAGCTTGAGCGCGACCCAGGTCAGCCGCAGTCCGGGGGTGGAGGTGCCGTCCGGCAGCTCGCGGTAGGCGCGGGCGGCCAGCGACTGCTCGGGCAGGTGCTGGGCGGGGGCGGGCTGGGTGTGCTGGACCAGCTGCACCGACTCCAGGGTGATGTCGTCCACCGTGAGCGCCGAGCAGACCACGTCCAGCGGCAGCGGCAGCGCGGTGCGCACCGGGCGCAGCGGCTGGTCCTTGGCCTGGACGAGCAGGACCGAGGTGAGGAAGGTCCCGTCGCCGACCATGCCGGTCTCCCGGCGGACCGGGCGGCCGCCGAACTCGGCCTCGGTGGCGTGGGTGCAGGTGCGCAGCCCCGGTTCGAGCTCCAGCGCGGGCGCCAGCGCCGGGTCGGTGCCGGCCGGCGGCAGCAGCGTCCGGGCCTGCCTGCGGCGGGACTTGAGGGCGGCGCGGACCCGCAGCAGGTCCGGGACGGTGCGGCCGCGCACCGGGAGGAGGGCGAGCACGAGCAGCACCAGCGCGACGGCGCCGAAGCCGGCCGCGACCGTCCGGCTGATCGTCCAGCCGACGGCGACCAGGGCCGCCGCGACCTCGACCAGGACGAGCTGCTGGAGCTTCAACCGCCCGCCGAGCAGCCCCGGTCGGGGGTTGATCCGGACCTGGACGGCGCCGCCGCCCCCGGTGCCGGTCGACTGCGGCCGGTCGGGCCCCGTCCCCGGTCCTGTCCCCGTCCCGGTCTCGGCCGTCGGCGTGCTGTGCTGCGCCCGGCCGGCCCGGCGCGCCCTCCCGCCGCCCGCACTGCGGCGGCGTCCTGGAGCGGTCTGGCTTGGCATCCCCCGGTGGCCCTCTCTGATCCGTTCTCGCGGCCCGGCTGGCTGTGTCGCGGACCGTACCCGTACCGTACTCACCGTCTGCTGCCGCATCGTAGAGGGTTCGCGCCGGTTCGTGCCCGGCGGGTGACCACGGGGCAGGTCGGTCTGACAACGCCCGACAACGTCTGACTAGGGGGACGACGAGGTATGGCATCGCGCCGGGACGAGCTGAACGCGTACACCTTCGCCCGCAAGCGCACGGTGGGCGCCTTCCTGCTGCCCGCCGGCGGCGGCAGCGACGAGGACGCGCCGCGTCCGGTGAAGGCGGTGCTGCCGAGTGTGCTGGCCGGGGCGGTGGTGGTGGCCGGCTTCGGGCTCTGGGGGGTCTTCAAGCCGAGTGCGCCGGTGAAGTGGGACGACGGCAAGAACATCATCCAGGGCAAGCAGTCGACGACCCGGTACGTGGTGCTCACCGACCAGGACAACAAGACCAAGCGGCTGCACCAGGTCCTCAACATGTCCTCGGCGCGGCTGGTGCTGCCCGCGGGCGCCAAGGTCGTGGTGGTGGACGACGGGGTGCTCGACCGCTACCCCAACCACGGGCCGACGATCGGCATCCCGTACGCGCCGGACAAGCTGCCGACCACGGACAACGCGAACAAGCCGATGAAGTGGGCGGTGTGCGACCGCCCGGGTTCGGACGACAAGCAGGAGACCGTCAACCAGGCGGTGTTCGTGGCGGCCGGGGCGGACGCGACGGCGCTGGCGGCCAAGGACCGGATGCTCGGCCCGGACCAGCTGATGCTGGTGCAGCAGGCCGACGAGCAGCAGATCTCGGCCGCGCCGGCGGCGGGTCAGCCGGCCGCCTCGGGTGCGGCGGTGTTCCTGGTCGACGCGCAGGGCCGCAAGCACGAGATCGGCACCCCGCAGTCGGACGACAAGGAGCGCAAGGCGCTGATCACCGCGGTGTTCGGGCCCAACGCGGTGCCGCAGCGGGTCAAGCGGGACTGGCTGGACACCCTGGTGACCGCCACCCCGATCACCTTCCCGCAGGTCGAGGGCGTGGCCGACAGCCAGGGCGCCAACTCCAAGGTGGAGCTGGGCAACCAGGCCGACCGCCGGGTCGGCCGGCTGGTGCACTACCAGGACCGCCACTACGTGGTCGGCAAGGAGCAGCTGTTCCTGGTCACCCCGTTCCAGGCGGAGCTGATCCGGCAGAACCCGGCGTACCAGATGCTCTACAAGTACGACCAGGACAAGAAGCCGCGCAGCGACGAGATGATCCCGGCCGACAACGCCCAGTGGGGCGGCGACGTCGCGCTGAAGGGCACCGCGCCGGACTGGCCGCTGAAGACCGGTGCGCCGGTGAACAACTGGCAGGACCGCCAGGACGCCCGGATGGTCGTGTGCAGCACCTACGACGGTGTCGCCGCGGACGGGGCCACCGCCAAGCGCAGCGTCTGGGCCGGGACGACGTACCCCGCGCCGTACAACAACGGCGCCGGGGCCGCGTACGTGACCCCCGGTCACGGGCTGTTCTACCGCTCGCTGGACCACGCGGCGGCCGGCTCCGGGACCGACTTCCTGATCACCGAGACCGGGTTGCGCTACTCCGTCCCGTCCAACGGTGACGGCGGCCAGCGTCCCACGGCCTCGCCGCAGCCCGGCCAGAGCGCCCCGCCGAAGCAGCCGACACCGCAGCCGACGGCCACGCCGGTCCCCGGGGCGCCGTCCCAGGAGCCCGGCCAGCAGGAGGAACCGGGCGGCAACCAGGCCCGGTTGGGCTACCAGGGGGTCCAGCCGCTGCCGGTGCCGAAGGAGTGGTCGAACCTGGTTCCGGCCGGTCCGCCGCTGACCGCGAAGAGCGCCGCCCAGCCGCAGAACGCCTGACCGGCCAAGCGCGGCAACCGAATTGGCCGCAGTGTCATGGTCTGGTAACTACTCTGTGCTCGGTGTTGGGCGAGCTGCGTGTGCCGACTACAGTGCTGCTGGACATCACACGGGTGATGGCACGGTGGGGCCCCTCGCGGGCCCTCCGTGCACGCAAAATGTTGTCTCATGGGGGACGGTGGAGCATGGCTCAGGGTCAGTTCACGATGACGGCGCAGGAGATGCTGGCGTTCGCCAAGCAGATCGAAGAGGCCATCGGCAAGATCGAGGCCGAGCGGACCAAGCTGATCAGCACGGTCTCCGGCATCACCGGCGGCTGGCAGGGCCAGGCCGCGAGCGCCTACACGACCCTGCAGAACCGGGTCAACGAGGACATCGCGAAGCTCAAGGAGTCGCTGACCGCGATCAAGCACGCGATCGAGCTGACCACCAAGCACTACGCGAGCACCGAAGAGGAGCAGAAGGCGATGTTCTCCTCGGCCCAGGGCTGATCACCGCTTCCGCGTTGATCGTCGCACCCGCGCCGACCGCCGTTCTGTCCCGATCCACCGCTCCGCGGAGCGCCCGCCACTGACCGCGTGGCGCTCCGCACCCTCGTCTAGGGAGACAACGTGTCCGACCACATTCTCGTCAACTTCGAGACCGTTCACCACGCGTCCGAGGAGGTCAAGGCCTCGGCGAGCCGCATCGACCACCTGCTGAACGACCTCAAGGGCAACGTCACCCGCATCGCCTCCAGCTGGCAGGGTGCGGCCCAGGAGGGCTACCAGGCCCACCAGGCCCAGTGGGACGCCCGCGCCGCCGACTTGCAGAAGACCTGCACGCAGATCGCGACCTCGCTGGACCAGGCCGCGCAGAGCTACCGGACGACCGAGGACGCCAACGCCAAGCTCTGGGGCTGACGTTCGGGTTCCGTAGGGAACAGCAGGGGGCGGGTACCCGGATTCCGGGCACCCGCCCCCGACGCGCGACACGGGTGGACGACATGAGGGGTGGCAGGGTGTCCCGACACGGGTACCGGAAGGCGGCCGCGGCGCTCGCCGCGCTCGCGGTGCTGGGCGGCCCGCTCGCCGCCCCGGCGTACGCCGAGGGCGGGCCCGGACTGGCCGCGGCCGGCGACTGCCCCAAGCCGGCGCCCGACGTGCCGACCGTGCCGTGGTCGCTGCAGCGCCTGCTGCTGGACGAGCTGTGGCAGGGCGGGAAGACCACCGGCGCGGGCGTGACGGTCGCGGTCATCGACACCGGGGTGGACGTCAACAACCCGCAGCTGAGCGGAAAGGTCGACGAGGGCCCCAACCTGCTGGTCAACCGGGAGACCAAGGAGGCGATCCCGGGCAAGTCCATCGAGGACCCGGTCGGCCACGGCACCAAGGTGGCCGGGATCATCGCGGCCGGTCCCAGGAAGGCCACCGGTTTCGTCGGGCTGGCCCCCGACGCCAGGATCTTCTCGATCCGGCAGAACGACAGCGACGGCAACGGCGACGTCTCCACCCTGGTCGCGGCGATCAGGAAGGCGGCCGACCAGCCCGGCGTCAAGGTCATCAACATCTCCCAGGACGTGCGCGGCGCGGGCGACGCCCGCTTCGGCGGGTACCAGGAGCTGAAGGCCATCATCGACTATGCCGAGGCGAAGAACATCGTGGTGGTCGCCTCCACCGGGAACGACGGCAAGGAGGGCGACACCTACCCGGGTGCCTTCCCGACCGTGCTGGCCGTCGGCGCCTCCGACCGCAACAACGAGCGCGCGCCGTTCTCCCAGTACGGCGGCTTCGTGAAGGTCGCCGCGCCCGGTGTCGACATGCTGTCCACCGTGCCCGGGAGCGGCCAGTGCGTGGACAACGGCACCAGCTTCGCCGCCCCGTACGTCTCCGGGCTCGCCGCGCTGCTGTGGAGCGCGCACCCGAACTGGAAGGCGGCCCAGGTGCGGGCCTGGATCGAGCAGACCGCGCAGCGCACCCAGCGCGAGCCGGACAACTTCATCGGCTGGGGCGTGGTGGACCCGGTCAGGGCCGTCACCAAGGCCCCCGACGACGCGCCCTTCGCGCCCACCCCGGACGCCCCGGTGCAGCTCGCCGCCGCGCCGATCGTGCCGCGCCCGGTGGGTCTCGGCGAGACCCAGGCCGACCGGGACGGCCGCACCGCGACGTACGTCCTCGGCGTCGGCGCGCTGCTGGTCGCCCTGCTGATCGGCGGCGGCACGGTGCTGCGCGACCACCGGCGCAAGTCCGCCGACTGACGCCCGACTCACGCCCGACCCCCGCCCGCTCGGGGCCCGACCGGGCCGGCGCGTCGAAGAACCGCCGGAACCCCTGTAACACCGCAGCCCGCCCGCCGCATCGATGAAGTGTCAGGGAGGGCGGACCGCGGGGGGCAGGGCGCATGGGGTGGATCGGGGCGGGCCGGGAGGCCAAGGACGCGGAGTTCCTGGAACTCGTCTCCGGGCGGACCGGCCACCTGTACCGCTCGGCCTGCCTGCTCACCAGCGGCGACACCCACTACGCCGAGGACCTCGTGCAGGAGGCCCTCAGCCGGATGTACGTGCTGTGGCGGCGCAGCGCCTTCACCGGCCGCAGCCAGATCGACAACCCGGCGGCCTACACCCACACCGTGATGGTGCGCACCTTCCTCGCCCAGCAGCGCCGCCGTTCCAGCGGCGAGCGCCCCAGCGACGCCCTGCCGGAGCCGGAGGGGCAGGACGCCGACCGCACGCTGCGGCTGACCCTCCTCGACGCGCTCGGCCGGATGCCGCCCAAGGACCGCGCGGTCCTGGTGCTGCGCTACTGGGAGGACCGCAGCGTCGAGGAGACCGCCGAGGCCATGCGGGTCTCCTCCGGGGCCGTCCGTACCCGCACCACCCGGGCCCTGGCCCGGCTGCGCGCCCTGCTCGGCGACTCGCTGGCCGAGCTCGCCGCCCGCTGAGGCCGGCCGCCGACCGCCCGGTACCTCTCACCACCACCCGCGACGCAAGGAGACGGTGAACACCCATGTCCGAACCGGACAAGTTCGAGGACGATCTTCTCTATGCCCTCACCCGTACGGGCGAAGGCTTCCGCCCCGGCCGGGCCGACCTGGTCGCGGGCGGCTACCGGCGCGGCCGCGGCCGCTGGCGCCGCCGCTCGACCGCCGCCGTGGTGGGCGGGGCGGCCGCGCTGGCCCTGGTGGGCACCGGCGCGGTGTACCTGGGCTTCCCGGGGGCGAAGGACGAGGGCACGGTGCGCGCGGCCTCCGCCCCGGCGGCCACCGCCGGCGGCGACGGCGCCACCGCCTCGGCCACCCCGACCTCGGTGAAGTCCTCCGCCCCGGTGGTGATCACCGGGGACGAGGTGGTCGCCACCTTCCAGGCCCTGCTGCCCAAGGGCCAGGTGTCCGACGCGAAGGGGCACGGAACCGACGAGAACAAGGGGATGTACGCGGACGCCAACCTGGTGTTCGACGACGGCCAGGGCCGGTCGCTGATGGGCCTCAGCATCCAGAAGCACCGCCCCAAGGACGTCCAGCCGCAGACCTGCCCGACGGACCTCGAGCTCGCCTCGCTGGACTCCTGCGCCGTCACCGTGCTGCCGGACGGGTCGAAGCTCATGCTCACCCAGGGCTACGAGTACCCGGACCACCGGGCCACCACCAAGGAGTGGCGCGCCTCGGTGGCCCGTCCGGACGGCGGGCTGATCGGCCTCAGCGAGTGGAACTCGCCCCAGGAGAAGGACGCGCCGGACAGCCGGCCCAACCCGCCGCTCACGCCGGACCAGCTGAAGGCCGTCGTCACGGACCCGTCCTGGAACCGGGTCGTCGCGGCCCTCAGGTTCGACGGCGTCGACACCGAGGCGATCGACCCGGGCCTGTCGCTGCAGGACCGCGAGTCCGTCCTGACCGGGCTGCTGCCCGCCGGGGTGACGGTGACCGACCGCAGGAGCCGGGACCTGCGGGCGGACTTCGAGCTGGCCGGGGGCGGGCGGACCGGGACCCTGACGCTGACGGTCGAGAACTGGGCGAAGGCCCCCGACGACCGTCCGGGGCCGGAGGCGTACCAGGGCGCGGAGACCCTGCCGGACGGGACGAGGCTCCTGGCGCGCGGCGCGGCGGCCAAGGTCCCGAAGGGGGTGCAGGTCGTGGACGCGATGCGGCCGGACGGCGTGGAGGTCCTGGTCACGCTGGTGTCGAAGGGCGATCCGCTGCTGACCGAGGCGCAGCTGCGGGCGGTCGCCACCAGCCCGCAGTGGACGCCGAAGAAGTAGCGCGGGAGACGGCGGTGCCCCCCGGCGGGGGGGGGGGGGGGGGGCC
>NZ_JBSFJC010000175.1:0-13895 GCF_053597855.1 Kitasatospora sp. NPDC001225 | reverse complement strand
TGAACCCCTGCCCCGAAAGCCACAGTGCCCGACAGCAGGGCGCCCGCCACGACCGGTCGTGGCGGGCGCCTTGGGATGCGGGGGTGCGCGGGTGCTCAGGCGGCCCGGTGGAAGAAGAACGGGTCGATGGACGGCGGCACCCGGGTGACCCCGTCCGAGCTGAGCAGTTGGTGGGTGGTGAAGTTGGCGTTGCGCTGGTAGGTCACGCCCACCGGGAAGTTGGCCCGGTCGGGGGTGTTGTTTCCGGCGAAGACGCCGTAGAAGTCCTTTCCGACCGTGACCATCCGGAGGTAGTCCCCCAGGTACGGCAGCTGCGTCCCGGCCGACGGCACGTCGCCCGGGGCCTGGTGCAGCACATGGCTCTCCGTCGTCCCGAAGCCGTCGGCGGTCAGTTCCAGCACCGTCGACCACTGGTTGTGGACCAACTGCTGGTAGACCAGCCCGACCAGGCCGTCGGAGTTGACCGCCAGCGACGGGTTCTTGCCGTTGACCACGTCCGGGCGGGCCGCGGCCCAGGTCTGGCCCCGGTCCGCCGAGTGACGGCTGTGCAGCACGTAGTCGGTGGGGGCGGTTCCGCCGAGGTTGTCGCAGTAGGCGATCCAGACGCTGTTGGAGTCGGTGGGGTCCACGGCGACGGCCAGGTCCGCACCGGTGCGCTCCTGGCCCAGCGACCGCTGGTGCGGGTTGAACCGGGCCTTGCGGCCGGTGACCACGCGCTGGCCGACGTCGCCGACGGCCGAGTCGAGGAGGTCCTCGAAGGGGTTCGGTCCGACGCCGCCCTTGTCGTCACGGGTCATCACGACGTCGAAGGTGATCAGGGCCCCCGCGCCGGTGGCGGTCACGCTCAGGAAGGCGACGTAGATCGTGCCGTCCGGGTGCGCGGCGATCCGCACCGGCGGCCCGTCGAAGAGCGTGCCGGTGTGCCGGTCGAGCTTGACGGGCGCGAAACCGGCCGGAGCGGGCCCGGTGCCGGCGTCGTTCGAGACGTCCACGGTGGCGGTGCCGCCGGGCTGGGCGACGTCGTTGCTGCCGATGTACACCCGGTCGCCGCTGCCGCCGTTCGCCGTGACGGTGGTGGCGACGACCCAGGGCTGGTCCTCCCCGCTCCGGTCGACGAGCACGGCCATCGGCGTGCTCGCGGTGATGTCCGGCGCGCGCAGGACCTGCAGGTCGCCGCTCTGGCCGTTGAGGATGCCGGTGTAGAGCCGGCCCCCCGCCCCGCCGAAGCCGACGCTGATGTCCCCGGTACCGAGTGCCCCGTTGCCCGGGACGACGCTGTTCAGCACCCAGGTGTCCCCGCCGTCCGTCGAGACGTAGACGGGGGCGAGCGGCCCGTTCATCGGGTCGGGGGTGAAGGCGGTCGCGACCATCTCCAGCGGGTTCTCCGGGTCGACCGCGAGGTTGGGCTCACTGTCCAGGTTGGTGTCGCCGCTCAGCGCCTTCGGGGTGATGTTGACGACCTTGATGGTGGGCATGTCGGCTCACCTCCGTTCCCGCAGCACGGCGAGCCTCTGCGCCGGCTGGTAGTCCTCGGGGTGGAGCAGCCGGTACGGCGCCCGCGCGGCGAGCTCGCCCCCGGTGGCGTGCAGCAGCCACAGGCCCAGCTGCCCGGGCGCCGGTTTGGGCACTGCGCGCCAGCGGATGTCCCCGCTGGCCGGGTAGAGCACGGTGGTCGGTCCGGGGGCGGCGCCGCCGGACTCGACGAGCGAGACGTCGAGTGTGGCCCGCCACCAGTGCGGGTCGTGCTCGGAGTACTCGGCCAGGCCGAGGTCCTCCAGGCCGACCACGGTGGCGACCACGACGGCGTCCGCCTCGGCGGCGTGCGCGGCCAGGTCCTGGTCGCGGATCTCCCGCTGCACCGAGGAGAAGGGGAGTTCGTCGGCCGTGGTGGCGGCCAGCGAGACGTGCTGCCGGACGGCGTCGGCCGGCAGCCGGCCGACCTCGGCCACGCCCAGGCCCTCCCCGTAGACCATCCCCCTGGTGAAGAAGGCCGCCGTGTCGCCGACCTTCAACAGCTCGGCGTCGGTGGCCAGTTGGACGGTGACCTCGCTGCCGCCGAGCTGCCGGAAGGCCGCGGGTGCGTGCAGCACCTGGTCCACCCGGACCACGGCGGTCCGTTCGTTCCTGGCCTCGGCCGGCAGGGCGGCGAGCGAGGTGCCGCCGACCCTGGTGACGGTGCCGAGGAAGCTCAGCGGCGCACTCCGGACGAGGTCGGTCAGCCGGGGTGCGGCGGCGGGTGCGGTGTCGGTCATGACGGTCCTCCGATCCGCTCACCGCGCGGCGCGGACCGGGGCCGGGTGCGCCCGGCGCCACTCGGTCCGCGCGCCGAGCGCGCACCCGGCGGTGACGGCGGCCGCGAGCGCGACCACCAGCCACTCCGCGGCGCCGCTGCCGGCGTCCGGGTCGAGGCCGAGCAGCGTCTCGATCCACTGCGGCCACACCAGGGTGAGCAGGAACAGGAGCCCGGACAGCGCGCCGAGGGCCGTCTCCAGCCAGAATCGCGGGCGCACCGGGCTCGGTCGTCGATGGGCGGGGGCTTGTTGGGAAGGCATTGCCGCGCCTCCCCTCTCCCTCCACCCGGGCCGCGCCCGGCGCGCCACGCGCGCCGTCCCGGTGCCGCCGGGCCGCACGGGCCCCGCGACACGGCCGGCCGGACCGGCCCGGGTCGGGGTCTGCTCCCGTCGGCGCCGCCGGTCGGGGGCGTGGCCGCCGCGGGAGGGTGCTGCTGGGGGCGCGGCGCGGGGCCGCGCGGGGGCCGTCTCTCGGGGCCGGGTGGTGCCGAACGTCGTCGGCGCCGTACGTCTACGAGGCACACGTACGAGGGACACGTACTGCGTATACGAGTCTGCTCGCCTCGTCGCAGCAGGTCAAGGGGCCCGGAGCGGCACGGACGGCACGGGGGCGCCGGCTCAGACCCGGGCGCCGAGCATCCGCAGGACCAGCTCCCCGTAGCGGCGCCCGAGCTCCTCCGGCGCCTCGGAGGAGTTGTCGGTGTACCAGCGGGAGACGTCGATGCCCAGCGAGGTGACCGCGCGGGCCGCCGTCCGCACCTCCGCCACCTGGAACTCCCCCGCCGCCACGCCCGCCTCGATCAGCGCGCTGACCTCGCGCTCGATGTCCAGCCGCAGCGCCGCGACCACCGCGTAGGCGTCCTCGGGCAGCGCGTGCAGCTCGTAGTTGACCACCCGGCCGACCGTCCGGGCCCGGGCGTGCCAGGCGGTGAACTGCTCGACCAGCTCCCGCATCCGCTCGGCCGGTCCGCCCCCGCCGGCCACCGCGCCCCGGACCAGGGTCAGCGTGGCGGCGTGCCCGGCCCGGCTGATCTCGGCCAGCAGCGCGGCCTTCGACTGGTAGTGGATGTACAGCGCGGCCGGACTCATCCCCGCCGCCGTGGCGATGTCCCGGGTGGTGGTGGCGTGGAAGCCGCGCTCCGCGAACGACTCGACGGCGGCCTGGAGCAGCCGGTACGCCGCTTCGGGGCGGGCGTCGGCGCCGGGCAGGGTCGGCCAGAGGTCGGCGAGCGGGGTGCTGGTCATGGCGTCATCCTCCCAGAGAAACTCGTACAGGCTTTCGCGCCGGCCGCCCCTCGGCCCGCCCCTCGGCCCGACCCCCGACCCGGGCCGGCGTGCGACGGGCAAGCGGTCGGCGGACTGTTGACAGCCTCCCGCACCGACAGCATGCTGAGCAAGCGCTTAGTCAGCTGACAGCAGGGATCCCCCGCACGAAAGGCAGGACGCTCCGTGGTGCACTCCTTCAAGGGCCGGGTGGCCGTCGTCACCGGATCGAGCCGGGGCATCGGCCTCGGCATCGCCCGCGAGCTGGTCGACCGCGGGGCCAGGGTCTGCCTCACCGCCCGCAACCCGGAGCCGCTGGCCGAGGCCGTCCGCGACCTGGGCGGCCCGGAGAACGCGATCGCCGTCGCGGGCAAGGCCGACGACCCGGCGCACCAGGAGGAGACGGTCACCCGCACCCTGGAGGCCTTCGGCCGGCTCGACCACCTGGTCAACAACACCGGCATCAACCCGGTCTACGGGCCGGTCCTCGACACCGACGAGGCCGCCGCCGCCAAGATCCTCGCCGTCAACGTGCTGGCCCCGCTGGCCTGGACCCGCCGCGCGCACGCCGCGTGGCTGGGCGAGCACGGCGGCTCGGTCGTCAACGTCGCCTCCATCGCGGGCATCCGCTCCTCGCTCGGGATCGGCATGTACGGCGTCAGCAAGGCCGCGCTGATCCGGCTCACCACCGAACTCGCCGCCGAGCTGGGCCCCCAGGGCATCCGGGTCAACGCCGTCGCCCCCGCCGTGGTCAAGACCAGGTTCGCCGAGGCCCTGTACGAGGGCCGCGAGGAGAAGGTCGCCAAGGCCTACCCGCTCGGCCGCCTCGGCGTCCCCGAGGACATCGCCGGCGCCGTCGCCTTCCTGCTCTCCCCCGACGCCGGCTGGATCACCGGCCAGACCCTGGTCGTCGACGGCGGGGTCACCCTGGGCGGCGGCATGTGACCCGGAGGTCACCGCCCCTCGGCGATGACCTCCAGGGCCGGGCGGGGCGCGCGGCCGAGCAGGGCCGCGAGGTCGCCCGGCCCGCCCGGGCCGGCGAGGAAGCCGTGGGCGATCGCCGAGTAGGTGCCCACCACCATCGGCACCTGGAAGTCCCGGGCGTCCGAGGCCGCCACCGCCGCGCGGGCGTCCGTCAGCCGTCCCGGCCGGTACGCGGCGCCGAGCGCCTCGGCCACCTCCGCGCCGCCCACCGCCCGCTCCCCCACCAGCTCGTACGTCCGGCCCGCGTGCCCGTCGGGCGCCAGGGCGACGTTCACCGCCGCCTCGGCCAGGTCCGCCCGGGCCACCGCCGCGAGCCGCCCGTCGCCGAGCGGGGCGCTGATCACCCCGTCCGGGCCGGGGGCGGCGATCGCGCCCAGGAACTCGGCGTACAGGCCGTTGCGCAGCACCGTCCAGCGCAGGGTGGCGGACTCGCGCAGCCGCCGCTCGGTCCAGCGGTGGGCGAGGGCGTAGGGCAGGTGGTCGCCGTCGCCGGAGAGGCTGGTGTAGACCACGTGATCGACGCCCGCCCGCTCCGCCGCCCCGATCGCGGCGCCGTGCCGGGCGATCACCACGTCGTCCTCGGCGGCGCCGGCCGAGATCAGCAGCAGGCTCCGCACGCCGGTGAAGGCCTCCGCCAGTGTCCGCGGCCGGTCGAAGTCCACCAGCCGGGCCGGGACGCCCGCCGGCACCCGCTGCGGTGTGCGCGAGCCCGCGACGACGCCCTCCCGCCCGGCGAGCCGCTCCAGCACGAGCGCGCCCAGGCCTCCGTTGACTCCGGTGACGAGCAGCATGGGGTTCCTCCAGGGATGGTCGGTCGAGCAGATGATCGGTCGTCGGCTTCGCGACCATCCTCGGTAGCCTGGGCGTCCGGCGTAAGGAGGCACTTCCATGTCAGCAGGGCACACCGCGGTAACCACCCCCCGCCCGGTGGTCTGGTGCGAGGAGGGCGTGGACTGCGGGATCCGCGACCTGCTGGACCGCCTGGGCGACAAGTGGTCCGTCCTCACCGTCGTCGAACTCGCCCAGGGCGTACGGCGGTTCCGCGAGCTGCAGCGCGCGCTGCCGGGCATCTCGCAGCGGATGCTCACGCTGACCGTGCGCCGCCTGGAACGGGACGGCATGGTCTCGCGGACCGTCCACCCGACCGTCCCGCCGCAGGTGGAGTACGAGCTGACGCCGCTCGGCCACAGCCTGACCCACCTGGTGCGGGCGATGACGGACTGGTCGTACGACCATCACGACGCGATCGTCGACTCCCGGCGGCGGTGGGACGGGGCCAACCCGGGCTCCGGGATCCGCTGACCCCGTCCGGTGCCCCCGGCACGCCGGGCCCGGCTACCGCTCGTACGCCATCTCCGGGAAGCGCGCCGAGGGCCCGTCCAGCAGGTGGTCGTCCTGGCCGCGCAGCCAGCGGTCGAAGAAGGACGCGACGTAGCTGCGGGTGGCGAGTTCGGCCCGGCCGGGGCGGATGTCGCCGACGTCCTTGCGCAGCTGGTCGGCGCCGAGCACGCCCTGCCGGGCGAGCTGCGGGAGCAGCGGCTGGGCGTCGGTGTACGAGCCGTGCCGGGAGCCGGTGAGGGTGACGTCGGCGTGCCAGCCGGTGCTGTGCCGCCACAGGGCGTTCCAGCCGGGCTGGTCGCGGTAGCCGCCGGAGTCCTCGCTGCCGGTGCCCATCAGCAGGAACGGCCGGTCGAGGCCGTCCTCGGCGACGCTGGGCAGGAAGACGCCGGTGTGGCCGTCGGGGCCGGGGAAGTGCAGCTGGCCGTCCATGTTGATCCCGGCCGCGATCCGCGGGTCGTCGTGCATGGTCTGGAGCGCGGTGAAGCCGCCCGCCGACTGGCCGACCATGCCGATCCGGCCGAGGTCGAGGGCCCCGGCGACCCCGGCGGGCAGGCCCGGCCGCTCACCGAGCGCGGCGAGCTGGTCCAGCACGAAGCGGGTGTCGGCCACCCGGGTGTCCATCGCCTTGCGCAGCACCGCGCCGACGTCCAGGCCGGGCTGCCCGAGCATGCCGGGGAGCACCGAGGGGGCCAGGTCGCCGCCGGGGAAGGCGACTTCGGAGGCCTCGTAGGTGTGGTCGACGGTGACCACCAGGTAGCCGCGCGAGGCGAGGTCCTCGACCAGCGCCGTCCCCCAGGTGCGCGGGTCGCCGAGGCCGGGCGAGTACAGCACCACCGGGCGCGGGCCGCCGGGCAGCGCGGGGGCGTCCCGGCGGGCGTGGGTGCGGATGGCCGACCAGTCGGTGCGGCCGGGCGTGGTGCCGTAGTTGAGCAGGCCGACGCCGTCCGGGCCGTCGAAGTGCCGCCCGGCGGCGGGCTCCATGTACGGGGCCCGGTCGTCGCCCGCGGCCGGCCGGGAGGTCGGGTACCAGAGGCTGATCATCAGCTCGCGCCGCTGCCCGGGGTGCCAGGGGTCCTCCCGTGCGGTGTCGGTGAGGTGCACGGCGGTGGTCCCGATCGGGTACGGCCCGCTGGGCTCCGGCAGCCAGGCCCGGGCCTGCCGCCCGGGGCTCGTCTCCCCCGGCGGCGGCAGGACCGCTCCCGCGGCCGTGCCGATCGTGCCCACCGCCGCTGCCGCCGCCAGCACCGCCGCCGCCACCGCCCGTCCCGGAATTCCCATGGTGTCCCTCCGTGTTCCGATCGATCGAACACGCAGGACACTACGGTCGGGAACGGGCCGCCGCCGTCATACCTGGGGGCCAACCGGCCCCGGAATACCCGGGTGTCACACCCCTACGGGTCAGCGCCGGTACTGCCGCAGTTCCCTCCGGGCCAGCGAGCGCTTGTGCACCTCGTCCGGGCCGTCGGCCAGCCGCAGGGTGCGGTTGCCGGCCCAGAGCTGGGCGAGCGGGGTGTCCTGGCTGACGCCCGCCGCGCCGTGCGCCTGGACGGCCTTGTCCAGGATCCACTCGACGGTGCGCGGGGTGGCGATCTTGATCGCCTGGATCTCGGTGTGCGCCCCCCGGTTGCCGACGGTGTCCATCAGCCAGGCGGTCTTCAGCACCAGCAGCCGCAGCTGCTCGATCCGCACCCGGGACTCGGCGATCCAGTCCTGCACCACGCCCTGCTCGGCCAGCGGCTTCCCGAAGGCCACCCGCTCGTTGGCCCGACGGCACATCAGCTCCAGCGCCCGCTCGGCGATGCCGATGGCCCGCATGCAGTGGTGGATCCGGCCGGGGCCGAGCCGGGCCTGGGCGATGGCGAAGCCCGTACCCTCCTCGCCGATCAGGTTCCCCACCGGGACGCGGACGTCCTCGAACAGCACCTCGGCGTGGCCGCCATGGTCGGCGTCGTCGTACCCGAACACCGTCATGCCGCGCCGGACGGTCACGCCCGGGGTGTCGCGCGGGACGAGCAGCATGCTCTGCCGGCGGTGCGGCTCGGCGGCCGGATCGGTCTTGCCCATCACGATGAGGATCCGGCAGTCGGGGTTCATCGCCCCGGTGATGTACCACTTGCGGCCGTTGACCACGTACGCGTCGCCGTCCCGCTCGATCCGGGTCTCGATGTTGGTGGCGTCCGAGGACGCGACCTCGGGCTCGGTCATCGCGAAGGCCGAGCGGATCCGGCCGTCGAGGAGGGGGCGCAGCCAGCGCTCGCGCTGCTCGGCGCTGCCGAACTGGGCGAGCAGCTCCATGTTGCCGGTGTCGGGCGCCGCGCAGTTGAGCGCGGGCGGGGCCAACTGGATGCTGCGGCCGGTGATTTCGGCGAGCGGGGCGTACTGGAGGTTGGTGAGGCCGGCCCCGAGCTCACCAGGCAGGAAGAGGTTCCAGAGCTTCTGCTTGCGGGCCGCGGCCTGGAGGTCGGCGACGACGGGGGGCACGGCCCAGCGGTCGCGGGCCGGGTCGGCGAGCTGGGCGGCGAGGACGGGCTCGGCGGGGTACACGTGCTCGTCCATGAAGGCGAGCAGCTGCTCGCGGAGTTCTTCCGTCCGGGCGTCGTAGGCGAAGTCCATCGGTTCTCAGCTCTCCTTGAGGGTGCTCAGGCCGTGCCGGGCGAGGATCGGGGCCATCTCGCCGGCGCGCTCGAAGCCGGCGCCCAGGGTGCGGCCCTGCCGGAAGCGGTAGTGGATGCCCTCGGCGACGGCGGCGAGCTTGAACGAGGCGAAGGCGACGTACCAGTCGAGGTCCTCGGCCCGGCGGCCGGTCGCGTCGGCGTAGCGGGAGACGATCTCGTCGGCCTTCGGGAAGCCTGGGGCGGTCATGGCGGAGGGGATGATGCCGCCGCCGACGCCCGCGAGTTCGGTGTACATCACCAGCAGGCCGATGTCGGTGAGCGGGTCGCCGAGGGTGGACATCTCCCAGTCCAGGACGGCCGTGATGGTGTCGGCGTCGTCGACCAGGACGTTGTCGAGGCGGTAGTCGCCGTGCACGAGCGCGGGCGCGGGCGAGGCCGGCAGGCGCTCGGCGAGCCTGGCGTGCAGGCGGTCGAGCTCGGGCAGGTCGCGGCTGCGGGAGGCGGCCAACTGCTTGGACCAGCGGCGCAGCTGGCGCTCCAGGTAGCCCTCGGGCCGGCCGAAGTCGGCGAGGCCGACGGCGGCCGGGTCGATCCGGTGCAGGGTGGCGAGGGTGTCGACCAGCCGCTGCCCGAGTGCGTGCACCCGCCGCTCGCCGAGGGCGGCGAGCGGGGCGACGTCCCGGTGGGCAGTGCCGGGGACGTACTCCATCAGGTACCAGGGGGCGCCGAGGGTCTCGTCGTCCGGGTCGAGCAGGAGCGTCCGGGGCACGGGCACCCCGGTGTCGCGCAGCGCCGTCATCACCCGGTACTCGCGGCCCATGTCGTGGGCGGTGGCGAGGACGTGCCCGAGCGGCGGGCGCCGCAGGACCCAGCGGGAGGCGCCGTCGCCCAGGACGTACGTCAGGTTCGAGCGGCCCCCTTCGACGAGGTCGGCCCGCAGCGGCCCCTGGAGGAGGCCGGGCAGCTCGCGCTCCAGCCGGGACCGGAGACGGGCCAGGTCCAGTCCGGGCGGGTCGACGGGGGTCTCGGCCATCGGGCGGCTCCTCGGGGTGGATCCTCATTGACTAAGCGCTTGCTTAGCATTCAGCCCGAGGATGTCCCCTGTCAATGCCGCGAAACCCGTCCGGGGGCCCTCCGGCGGGAACGGCGACGCCCGGGTGGCGGTTCGGACGAACCGCCACCCGGGCGCGTCGAAGGGGCGGGTCTAGCGGGGTGCGGCGGGCTGGGTGGCGCCGGCCACGCCGTAGACGGTGACGGCGGGCTTGGGGACCGAGGCGGGCGCGGCGGTCGCGGCACCGGCGGCGGCGACCGCGACGCCGGTGAGCACGCAAGCGGCCACTGCGGCGGCCCCGGCCGCGGCGGCGAGCCGGCTGCGGACGCTCGTGGTCGAGGGACGGTCCAGCGGGCGGTAGTACGTCCTGTTCATGACACACCAGTCCAATCGGGAAGGTCCACGGGACGCCGCACGAGGGCCGTGGGGCGCCGGAGGTTCGCTGAGCTGGAGCGACCCTAGCCGGGGCCGGAACGGCTGGGCACGTAGCGCCATGCCCATGCCACGAACTTGGCCGAAACCCGCGTGACGCCCGATCAGCTGCTGAACCCTTCGGCGGCCGCGGCCGTTGCGGTGGCGGCGACGATGAACCACCCCTCACCCCCACACCCTCCGAGGGCCTCCACCGGAGCCCGCTCGGCGCGCCATCTCCCATGCCCTACAAGGGAGTTCCTCACCAGGCCCACCCCCACCAAAGCCACACCTTCCCGACCTCGACAGAGGTCGATCAAAAGTGTTCTGATGATCACATTCATCGATCATCTTCTGAACAGCTCCTGATTGAAGATCAGAGAAATGGGGTCCCGTGCGGACTGCTCGCGGCTCGGCCATCCTGCTGGCGATGGGGGTCCTCGGGGCCTCCGCCCTGGCGACGGGATGCGACGGCACACCGAGCAGACCCACCGCCACCACCGGCACCACCCCGCCCAGCCCCGCCCCGAGCACCACCACCGAGGCCCCCGCCCCGCCACCGCCCGCCCCCACCCCCACCTGGGACGGCCAGGTCAAGGTGCTCGGCGACGGCTCCACCTCCGACACCGGCCCGCAGCCCAAGCAGCCCGTGCCGGAGAAGCTCAAGCCCGGGGAGAAGCCGCCGCAGTTCGTCGTCTTCTCCTGGGACGGGGCACTGGAGGGCGACGACCGCCAGTTCTCCCGCTTCCGCAAGCTCGGCGCCGAGAACAACGCCCAGATGACCTTCTTCCTGAGCGGCCTCTACACCCTCCCCAAGTCCAAGAGCACGCTCTACAAGCCGCCGCAGCACAAACCCGGCGACGCCTCCATCGACTACGCCACCGACCCCCACATCAAGGACACCCTGGAACAGCTGCGCCTCGCCTGGCTCGACGGCAACGAGATCGGCACCCACTTCAACGGGCACTTCTGCAACGCCAAGGGCGGCGGCGAGTGGAGCACCGAGGAGTGGAAGAGCGAACTCGACCAGGCCGTCTCCTTCGTCACCAACTGGAAGACCAACACCGGCTTCAAGGACCTCCCGCCGCTCCCCTTCGACTACACCAAGGAACTGGTCGGCGGCCGCGCCCCCTGCCTGGAGGGCCAGAAGAACCTGCTGCCGGCCGAGAAGGCGACGGGCTTCCGCTACGACGCCAGCTCCCCGGGCGAGTTCCAGGTCTGGCCGACGAAGAAGGAGGGCATCTGGAACTTCCCGCTGCAGCTGCTCCCCACCCCCGGCAAGTCCACCCAGAGCCTCTCGATGGACTTCAACTTCCTGGCGAACCAGTCCGGGAACACCACCAACGGCGACCCCAGGAAGTACGACACCTGGGAGAAGGAGACCCGCGAGAGCTACCTCGCCGGCTTCGAACGCGTCTACAACGGCAGCCGCGCCCCGCTGTTCATCGGGAACCACTTCGAGTCCTGGAACGGCGGCATCTACATGCAGGCCGTCGAGGACGTGATGAAGGGCGTCTGCAAGCGCGACGGCGTCCGCTGCGTCTCCTTCCGCCAGGTCGCCGACTGGCTCGACGCCCAGGACCCGAAGGTCCTCGACCAGCTCCGCCAACTCGACCCCGCCCAGCCGGCCGACTGGTCCCGCCTGGCCAAGTAGCCCGACGGACCGCCACCGGAGACCCGGCGCCGGCGCACGGGCGCCGGGTCTCCGGCCGGACCGCCGCAGCCGGGGCTCGGTCAGCCGCTCACGGTGAACAGGCCGTTGAGCGCCGGGTAGTCGATGGTCCGCCGGAGGGAGTCGTAGCCGCCGGCGCGGTGCAGGTCGAGTGCCGCCTGCCGGGCCGCGGCGTAGGCGGCCTGGGCCACCCCCGAGCCGAGGCTGACCCGGGCCACGCCCAGGGCCCCCAGTTCGTCCACCGGCGCGGTGCCCGGCCCCGCCATGATGTTGAGGGGCACCGTCAGACCCGCGGCCAGCTCCTCGATGACGCCGGGGTCCGTGACACCGGGGACGAAGATCCCGTCCGCGCCGGCGTCCACGTAGGAGCGCGCCCGTCCCAGCGTCTCCCGCAGCCGGGTGGCGGGGTCGCCCAGCCCGAGCAGGTAGGTGTCGACACGGGCGTTGACGAACAGGTCGACGCCCGCCCGCCGCGCCGCACCGCGGGCGGCCGCGATCCGGTCGGCAAGGGTGCCCGGCGGGCGGGTGCCGTCCTCGATGTTGACGCCCACCACGCCGGCCTCCAGCACCCGCGTGACGGTCTCCGCGACCTCGGCCGGGCTCTGTCCGTAACCGCCCTCGATGTCGGCGGTCACCGGGACGGCGACCGCCGCCGCGATGCGCGCGATGGCGTCCAGCACCGGGCCCCGGGGGACGCGGTCCCCGTCCGGGGCACCGAGCGACCAGGCCACCCCGGCGCTGGTGGTGGCGATCGCGGCCGCCCCCGCGGCCTCGATGACGCGGGCACTGGCCACGTCCCAGGCGTTCGCGAGCGCGAGCGGACGAGCGGGAGTGTGGAGGGAACGGAAGAGCGCGGACTTGCTGGCGTTGATCATGCCCCCAAGGCAACCAGCGGCTGCCACCGTTGTCCGGCGGAAAACCGACACCAACGACCGTAGGCCCAGGCCGCCCGAGCGCCGGGCGGGGCGGTCACGGGGCGTCGCCAGGAGGGCGGTTCGGGCCGCCTTGCCACCTCGTCGTTCGACACGTGGGTGGGGCGCGAACTGTCGTGCTAGCTTCACCGGATGGGGCGACGTGGGGTGGCGGGGCGGGCGGCGATCGAGGGGGTGCGGGAGCTTGCCGGGGCGGGCTTGACGGCACCCGAGGTCTTCCGGCGGGCGGATGAACTGCTGCGGCCGGTGCTGGAGTTCGACGCCGTGTGCTGGCACACCGCGGATCCGGCGACCGGGTTGGTGAACTCGGTGCAGAGCGAGGACCTCGCCCTGGACGCGTTCGAGCACGCCGTACGGCTGGAGGTGTGGGCGGACGACGTGGCGACCTTCCCCGAGATCCGGCGCAGCGGGGTGCAGGCCGAGACGCTGAGCCGGGCGACGCGGGGGTCGCTGCGGGAGAGCGTGCGGTTCCGGGAGCAGGTCAGGCCGGCCGGGTTCGGGGACGAGTTACGGGCGGTGTTCGACGCGGCCGGCGGCATGTGGGGGTGCGCGGCGTTCCTGCGGGCTCCGGACCGCGGTCCGTACCTGGAGGGCCAGCGGCAGCTCGCCGACGCCGCTGCCCGGCACCTGGGCAACGCGCTGAGGGCCTGTCACGTACCGGCCGGCCCGCCCGAGGAGGCGGATGCCGGGCCGGCGGTGCTGGTGCTGGACCGGCGCAACCGGCTGCAGGCGCTGTCCGGACCCGCCGAGGAGTTGCTCGCCCGGCTGGCCGACCCCACCCCGACCTCGTTGACCGTCCCGACCGGCGTGGCGATGGCCGCCGAGCAGGCCCGCCGGGCGGCGCACGGGCTGCCCGTCCCGCAGGCCCCGGTGCGGGTCTGGAGCCGGGACGACCGCTGGTACCTGCTGCACGGTTCCGCCCTGCGCGACGGCGGGGCGGCGGGCGCGGTGACGGTGGTGGCCTCGCCCGCCTCGCCGGCCGAGGTGATGCCGCTGTACCTGGCCGCGTACGGGCTGACCGCCCGCGAGCGGGAGGTGGCGCTGCTGCTGGTGCGCGGCGGCGACACCCGGGACGTGTCCCGGGCCCTCGCGATGACGCCGTACACGGTGCAGGACCACCTGAAGTCGGTGTTCACCAAGACCGGGGTGGGCAGCCGCCAGGAGCTGATCGCGCGGATCATGCTCGGCGAGGGGCGCTGCTGACCCGCGCCTCATGGCCGGCCCGAAGGCGCCCTCCCGACCGCCGCGCGGCGGGGGGGAGGGGGCCGGGTCGGTCGGGCGGCGGGGGTGTGAGCCCCAGTTTGCCACCAGCGGGGTGTCGCCCGGGTTGGCGCA
>NZ_JBSFJC010000174.1:0-14204 GCF_053597855.1 Kitasatospora sp. NPDC001225 | reverse complement strand
CGACGGGGGCGCGGCGTGCGCTCGGGGAGGGCGCGTCACATGTTGATCATGTGACCGGCGAGGCCGTGGATGGCCTCCTTGACCGCCTCGCCCAGGGTCGGGTGGGCGTGCACGTTGCGGGCGACCTCGTGGACGGTCAGGTCCCACTGCTGGGCCAGCGTCAGCTCCGGCAGCAGCTCCGTGACCTCGGGGCCGATCAGGTGGGCGCCGAGCAGCTCGCCGTGGGTGCTGTCGCTGATGACCTTGACGAAGCCGATCGGGTGGCCGAGCCCGTGCGCCTTGCCGTTGGCGGTGAACGGGAACTTGGCGACCTTGACGTCGTAGCCCAGGTCGCGGGCCTGCGCCTCGGTGTAGCCGAAGGAGGCGATCTGCGGCTGGCAGTAGGTGGCGCGCGGGATCATGGCGAAGTCGACCTCCATGGTCTCCGCCCCGCCGATGGTCTCGGCGGCGATCACGGCCATCGTCTCGGCGGCGTGCGCGAGCATCAGCTTGGCGGTCACATCGCCGATCGCGAAGATGTGCTCGACGCTGGTGCGGCCGCGGCCGTCCACCGCGATGGCGTTGCGGTCGGTGAGCTTGACCCCGGTGTTCTCCAGGCCGTAGCCGTTGACCCGCGGCGCGAAGCCGATCGCCTGGAGCACCTTGTCGGCCTCCAGCACCTGCTGCTGCCCGTCCTTGGTGACGGTGACCCGGACCTTGGCGTTCGGGTCGCTGTCGTCGATCGACTCGACCCGGGTGGAGGTCAGCACCTCGATGCCCAGCTTGCGGTACTGCTTGGCCAGTTCGGTGGAGACCTCGACGTCCTCCAACGGCACCACGCGGTCCAGGAACTCGACGATGGTGACCTTCACGCCGTAGTTGTGCAGCACGTAGGCGAACTCGACGCCGATCGCGCCGGCGCCCGCGATGATGATGCTCTCCGGCAGCTGCTCGGTGAGGATCTGCTCCTCGTAGGTGACCACGCGGTCGCTCAGGCTGGTGCCGGGCAGCAGGCGGGTGGTGGCACCGGCGGCGATGACGCAGTGGTCGAAGGTGACGACGTCGAAGCCGCCGCCGCTGAGCGCCACCTGGAGGGTGTGGTCGTCGACGAAGGTGCCCCAGCCGTCGTACTCGGTGATGCCGTTCTTCTTCATCAGGTAGTGGACGCCCTTGACCCGGCCGTCGGCCACCGACCGGCTGCGCCGGAAGGCCTCGCCGAAGTCGAAGGTCACCTGGCCCTCGACCTTGATGCCGAAGGTCTTGGCCTCCTTGGTGAAGATATGGGCGAGCTCGGCGTTGCGCAGCAGGGCCTTGGAGGGGATGCAGCCGACGTTGAGGCAGACGCCGCCCCAGTACTTGGCCTCGATGACCGCGACCTTCAGCCCCAGCTGGGCCGAACGGACGGCGGCGGTGTAGCCGCCCGGGCCCGCGCCGAGGACGACGACGTCGTAGTGCGTGCTCATGTTGCTGACTCCTCCGAGGGTGTCACGGTGTCGTGATCTCGGTCCCATGGTGTCAGGACCGTGCTCGGCGCACCCACCGGGTCTCGGCGGATGCGCCCCGCGCGGCACCGTACCGGCCCGCGGCCGGATTTGTCAGCGGTCTCCGCTACGGTGACGGCACCCGTGGCCACCAGGGGCGATGACGGAGGGAGGTCCCGGATGGAGCAGTCGCGTACGGCGGTCGGGTGGGCCCGCCGGCCGGGGGTGGCGGTGGGCCCACCCGGGCGTCAGGCCGCCACGCCGTGGGAGCGGTCGCCGTTGGTGCCGCCGATACCCGTCGCGCCCGCGCCGGCGCCGGGCGCCGCCTTCACGGCCGGGCGCTGGGCCGGGACGGGCCGGTGCAGCGAGGAGAGGTCCCAGGCGTAGGTGCCGACGGCGTTCGCGATCACGTCGATGTTGACGTCGAAGGCGCCCATGTCGATGTTGCCCAGGTTGTCGCAGGCCTTGTGGTAGCACGGGTCGTACGCGACGCCGGCCGTGCCGCCGTAACGGGCCGCCTGCTCAGGGGACTTGACCTTCTCGGCACCGGTGTCGGTGCCGCCGGCCGGGATGCCCGCGTCGATGAACGGACCGTAGTCGGAGCGGCCGTCGAAAGCGGTCGGGTCGTGCGGCAGGCCCCGGCCCTCCAGGTAGCCGTTGATGTCCCGCTCCAGCTGGGCCGAGCCCTCGGGGCCCGCGTCCCCGCCGGCGCTGCCGGAGCCGTTGTAGACGAACTGCGCGTAGTTGGGGGACGCGATCATGTCGAAGTTGAGGTAGAGGCTGATCTTCTTCTTCTCCGCGTCGGAGAGGGAGGTCACGTACTTCTCGGCGCCCTTGAGGCCGAACTCCTCGGCCGACCACCAGGCGAACCTGACCTTGTTCTTCACCGGGTGGACGCTGAGGTTCTTCGCGACCTCCAGGATTCCGGCCGTGCCGGAGCCGTTGTCGTTGATGCCCGGCCCCTCGGGGACGGAGTCGAGGTGCGCGCCGACCATCACGGTGTGGTTCGGGTCGCCGCCGCGGGTCTCGGCGATGACGTTCCAGGTCTTGCGCTGCTCCATGAAGGTGCGGATGTCCAGGGTCACCCGGACGGGCCCGGCGGCGGCCTGGGCGGCCAGCGCCTCGCCCGCGGCCTCGGTGATCCCGCCGGTCGGGATCCTCCCCGCCGTCGGCTCGCTGAGCGTCCCGTTGAGGCTGCCCTCGGTGTTGTTGTAGATGATCGCCCCGGCCGCCCCCGCGCCGGCCGCGGCGGCCTGCTTCTCGGCGAAACTGCACCCGCCGCGCCGGATCAGGGCGATCTTGCCGGTGAAGGCGCCCGCCGGGTAGTCGGCGGGCGTGCAGCCGGTGGTGGCGCCGACCGGAGCGACAGCCAGGTCCGCGGTCAGGCCCGCCTCCGGACCGCTCACCGAGTACGTCATGGCGATCACCGGGACCGACTCGGCCTTCGGGGAGACCACGTCGAGGTGCTCGGAGCGGGCCTCGAAGTAGGTGTAGACGAACTCCTGCTTGGACACGTTGAGTCCGGCCCGCCGCGCCTGCTCGTAGACGTACTGCGCGGACTGGTCGTGCCCCTTCGAACCGGCCGGCCGGGTACCGCCGTTGCGGTCCGCGATCAGCTGGAGCGCGGCCAGCGTGGCCCGGGCGTCCCGGGCGCTGCTCGCCTCGACCAGCCGGGAGGCCAGCTTGGCGCCCTTGCGCGCCGGGTCCGGGTCGGCCGAGGCGCTGCCGGCGCCGGCCAGCAGCAGCGGGGCGACCAGGGCGGCGACGGTCAGGGCGGCGCCCGCACTCCGCCGGGTGACGGCGGTTCGCGGGCGTCCTGGGGAGGTGGTGCGGTCGTACGGGGTGGAACGGTCGAGTGGGGTGGAACGGTCGAGCGGCGAGGTGGAGCGACGGGTGCGCAGCATCAGGGCGACTCCTTCCGACGGGCCGTGAGGGTCATGATTGGACATGATCGGAATCCCGTTGCCAAGCCTTTACGCACACCTTGCGGGATGCGGACCGCAGCGCACGCGGCGATATTGGAGGGGTGGGGGCGTCTCATCCAGGAGTGTGACCAGATGTCCATGATGGATAAGCTCAAGAGCCTGCTGAAGGGCCACGAGGACCAGGCCGACAAGGCCGTCGACAAGGCGGGCGACGCCGTCGACCAGCGCACCGAGGGCAAGTACAGCGGGCAGGTCGACGCCGCCCAGGAGCAGCTCAAGAACCAGTTCCGCGACCAGCCGCCCCAGTAGCGGCGGCTCCGCGGGGCGCCGGCCCGGCTGACCCCGGCCGGGCCGGGGTCGGTCTCAGTTGCCTGCCCCCGTCGCCCTGCCCGTCGTCCTGCGCGTCCACACCGTCCGTGCCGTCCGTGCCGCAGTTCTCGCAGGGGCCCGGGCCGGTCCGCTCGCGCAGTCGTCCGCACTCCGGGCACACCCGGTCCAACCAGCAGGCCGGCTCGCCGCCTTCGTCCACGTGATCGGTCACGCGATCGATTCTGCCCGGGCATCGGTGCGGCCGCGAGTAGACACTGTCTACGCGCAGCTGGTAGACAGTGTCCTCATGACCGAACAGGAGCAGGACCTGCGGGCCCGACTGGTGGCCGCCGGCGTCGAGTTGGTGGCCGAGGGCGGCGTCCAGGCGCTCGGCCTGCGCGAGATCGCCCGCCGCGCCGGGGTCTCGCACGGCGCGCCCCGCCGCCACTTCCCCACCCACCGCGAACTCCTCGCCGCCATCGCCCAGCAGGGCTTCGGCAGGCTCACCGACACCCTCGCGGGCGCCGACGCCCTCACCGCCGCCACCGGCGCCGACGCGCGCACCCGCCTCGACGCGCTCGCCCGCGCCTACCTCGGCTTCGCGGCCGCCAACCCCGGCATGTTCGAGCTGATGTTCCGTCACGACCTGCTGGAGGGCAGCGGCATCGAACTTCGCCGCACCACCCTGCCGCTGTTCCTCACCTTCGTCGGCCTGGTCACCGAGGTGCACCCGCAGTCCGACGATCCGGCCGCCGCCACCGCCGCCCTCTGGTCCAACCTGCACGGCCTCGCCCAACTGCGCACCTGGGGCAGCCTGCGCCTCATCACCGGCGACGACTCCGTCGAGCCACTGCTGCGCGCCACACTGGACGCCCACCTCGGCCCCTCCGTCCGGTGAACCCGCCGCGGCACCACCGGGGGCTCGTCCTGGCCGCGAGCATCACCGGCGCCGTCCTGGTAGCCGTCGACGGCACCGCGCTGACCGTCGCCCGGCCGACCCTCCAACACGACCTGCACGCCTCCGTCGCCGCCGTCCAGTGGGCCAGCACCGGCTACCTGGTCACCGTCGCCGCCCTGCTGGTCTTCGTCGGCCGCCTCGGCGACCGGTACGGGCACCGGCGGGTCTTCGTACTCGGCGTCACCGGCTTCGCCACCGCCTCGCTCGGGATCGCCGTCGCACCCGGCATCGGCTGGGTCGTCGCACTGCGCGTCCTGCAGGGCGCGGCCGGCGCGCTGCTGCAACCGGCCACCCTGGGCATGCTGCGGGCCGCCTGGCCCGCCGACCGCCTGGCCGGCCCGATCGCGATCCGCACCGCCGCCATCGGGCTCGCGGCGGCGGCCGGACCGCTGGTCGGCGGCGCACTGACCGCGCACCTCGGCTGGCGGTCGGTCTTCCTGCTGGGCCTGCTGCCCGCCGCGGCCGCCCTCCTGGCGGCCCTCGCGGTACCGGCCGGAGCCGGATCGCCCGACACCCGATCCCCGGCCGCCGGGCGCGGCAACCGGCACGGCAGCGAGCACGGCAACCGGCACGGCAGCAGGCTCGACCTGCCCGGCGCGGCCCTGCTCGCACTCGCGCTGGCCCTCCTGGTGGAGAGCCTGGTGACGCTGCCGGACACCGGCCGACCGCTCGTTCCGCTGCTCGGCCTCACCGTGGCCGGAGTCCTCGCCCTCGTCCTGGTACGCCACGAACGCCGGACCACCAACCCTCTGCTGCCGCCCGCGCTGCTCCGCTCCACGGCCGTCGCGCCACCCCTGGTCGTCCTGCTCGCCGCCTCCGCCGCGCTCCAGGGAACGCTCTTCCCCGCCACCTACTACCTCCAGGACGTGCTCGGGCTCGACCCCCTGCGGAGCGCCCTGCGGGCGGTGCCGCTCGCGGTGACGATGATCCTCGCGGCGCCCGGTTCCGCCTGGCTGGCGAAACGTCACGGCGAGCGGGCGGTGGTGCTGCCGGGAATGGCCCTGATCACCACGGGGGCGCTGCTCACAGCACTTCTCGGCACCGGCACCGGCACCGGCTCCGGGACGCTCGCGATCGCCGGCTGCTTCGCACTGCTCGGCACCGGCTTCGGTGCGGTGATGGCCACCGCCACCACGATGGTGGTCCGGGGCGCGGCCGCCGCCCGGGCCGGGGTCGCGGGCGGCCTGCAGCAGACCGTGCTGAACATCGGCCCGGCGCTGGGCATCGCCCTGGCCACCGCCGCCGCCGGCCGTACGGACCCCGGCGCTGCGCTCGCGCCGTCCGCGCTGACCATGGCGGCGGTGGCCGGCGCGGGAACGCTGCTCGCAGCGCGGCTGACCGGACGGGCGGCCGGACCGACGGCCGGTGGGGCTGCCGACCGGACCACCGGTCCGGCGTCGGGCGCGCGGCCGGAGTCCGCCGGCCGGCGCCGAGCAACGCCCGTGCCGTCAGACCCCGGTTTGGTTCACACCCCGGTGGCGCCGTCGACGGACTCCCGGAGCAGGTCGGCGTGGCCGTTGTGGCGGGCGTACTCCTCGATCAGGTGCACCAGGATCCAGCGCAGCGAGACGCTGTCCGCGCCGATCACCGCGGCGATCTGCGGGGAGAGCGGGCCGGCCGCCTCCAGCGGCTTGTCCGCGGTCAGCTCCCGGCCCCGGTCGACCTCCGTCTGCCAGTCCCGCAGCGCCTCGGCCATCCCGCGCTCCGGGGCCAGCCCGTAGCCGTCGGCGTTGTCCGCGCCGTACACCGGCGGGACGTCCTGCCCGGCGAACACCCGCTGGTACCAGGTGCGTTCGACCTCGGCGAGGTGCTGAACCAGGCCCAGCAGGGTCATCGTGGACGGTGGGACGGACGCCAGCCGCACCTGGTGGTCGTCGAGGCCGTCGGCCTTCCGGGCGAGCGTGGCCCGCTGGAAGTCCAACCAGTTCTCCAGCGTGGTGCGTTCATCGGTGTGCGGGGGCGGGATCGGCCGCCCGTCCGGGGTGTGTGCCATGGCCCCCACCCTGGCACACACCACCGACAGTCCCGCGCGGACTCCGCGACCGTGTCAGTGTGGCGACCAGCGCGAGCTGCACGGCCGCGCCCACCGCAGGCCCGAGCCACACCCCCGACACCCCCAGCGGCCCGGACAGGGCCGCCGAGGCGGCGAGTTGGGCCCCGAGACCGAGCAGGACGGAGACCACCAGCGGGCGCCCGGCGCCCGCCGCCTGGTGCACTCCGCCGACCGCCACCACCAGCGCGTACGGCAGCAGGTAGAGGGCCGCCGAGCGCAGGAAGCCGACGGACTGCGCGGCCACCGCCCGGTCCTCGGTGAAGAGCGCGGTCAGCGGCACGGCGAGCGTGACGGCGAGCACCGCCGCCACCCCACCGAGCAGCGCGGCGAGGCGTCCGGTGGCGCGGCGCAGGGTGTGCAGCGCGGCGACCTCTCCCGCACCGGTCAGCCGTGCCGCCTCGATCGCGGCGGCCTGGCGCAGCGCGTAGAAGGCCATGGTGGCGACGAGCAGGACACGGTAGCCGAGGCCATAGCCGGCCACCGCCGCGACGCCGAAGCCCGCGACCAGGCCGAGTTGGGCGGTTCCGACGGCCATCCGGGCGGTGAAGTCCAGACCGAACGGTGCGCCCGCGCGCAGGATGCGTACCGCCGCCGCGCCCGCTCCCTCGGTGCCGCCGGGGTCCTGCGGCCGCGGTTCCTCGCGTCTCACCGGCTTCCGTGGTCGCCGCCCTCGCCGCACTCGCAGGGTGACGGCGAGGGCGATCGCCCGGGAGAGGACCAGGGCCAGGGCGGCGCCCGGCACGCCGAGGGCGGGCAGCGGCCCCGGGCCGAGGATCAGCAGGGGGTCGAGGAGGAGCAGCAGCGCGTTGGAGAGCAGGGCGATCCGCATCGGGGTGCGGGTGTCGCCCGCGCCCTTGAACAGCTCGTCGGCGACGCGCTGGCCGACGAAGAGCGCGAAGGCCGGGAACGCGACGGCGAGGTAACCGGCGGCCTGTTCGGCGGCGTCGCCGTCCAAGAAGGCGCCTGCCAGCCGGTCGCGCAGCAGGAAGCCGGGGACGGCGAGCGCCGCGCTGACGGCGGCACAGAGCCGCCAGGCCGCGCGGGTGGTCCGGGCGGCTTCGGCGTGGTCGCCGGCACCGAGGGCGTGGGAGAGCCTGACGCTGGTGCCGGAGGCGACCACCAGGACCAGGCCGAGCAGCAGGTTCTCGACGGTGCCGGCCAGGGTGACGGCGGCGACCGCGGCCCCGCCGAGACCGGCCACCCAGAGGGCCCCGATCACCGAGGCGATCACCCCGGACAGCAGCTCCGCGTAGACGGGTACCGCCAATGCCGTGAGTCGGCGCAACTGGCCGCGCATGCCCTTCTCCCTTCCCCTGTGGTGCTCGTACGTGACCGGGCGGGCCCCGGCCCGCCTCGGCTCTCCTCGATCGGCTGCGGCCCTCTCGACCCGCCTCGAATAGAGATACATCGTTTCGAGGCACATCGACAAGAGGTAACATGACGACTCCACAGGGCGCACTCCGACCGAAGGGCTCCAGCCGTGTTGACGCTCGCGATCCTCGGTTTCCTGTACGACCAGCCGCTTCACGGCTACGAGCTCAAGTCCCGGATCACCGGACTGACCGGTCATGTCCGACCGGTGAGCGACGGCGCGCTCTACCCCGCCATCGCCCGGCTGGAGAAGGCCGGACTGCTGCACCGTCGCACCGAACCGGGCAGCGGCGCCGCACCGCGGCAGACGCTGGAGCTGACGGCGCAGGGGCGGGCCGAACTGCTGCGCCGCCTGGCCGACCCGGAGCAGGCCGAGATCACCGACCAGATCCGCTTCTTCACCGTCACCACGTTCCTGCACCATCTCGCCGACCCGCCCCGGCAGGCCGCCGTGCTCCGCCGCCGACTGGCCTTCCTGGACGCCCCGAGCAGCTTCTTCTACGACGGGACGGGGCAGCCGGTGACCGCCGAGCGCGAGCCGAACCCCTTCCGGCGCGGGATGCTGCTCGTCGCCCGGGCCTCCACGGCGGCCGAGCGGGCCTGGCTGTCCGAGACCGTCGCGGAGCTGGAACGGCCGGGCGGGGCGGAGCTCTCGGAAGGCTAGGCCGACCAGGCGATTCGGGAGCGAAAACGAAGGCGTGAACCCCTGCCGAACGGCAGAGCGAAGAGCCGGATTTAGGCCGTTCCGCATCTGACTCTCCCCCGCCCCGGCGTCGCTATGATGATCCGCCTCACGTCCTCGGCGTCCCCCTCCGCGGGCGTGACCCGCCACCGCGCCCCGCCGTCCCCCTGGAGGCCGCCGTGCCCATGTCCGAGACCGCGGTCGAGGCCGCAGTCCACTCCGCGCCGCTGAAGCGGGATGACATTCCCGGCTGGTTCTTCAGCCTCGACCGGGCCGCCTTCAGCCACCTGCTGTCCGCCCAGACCGCGGCCGGCGTCACCGGCGACATCCTGGAGCTCGGCAGCTACCTCGGCCGCAGCGCCGTCCTGCTCGGCGACCACCTGCAGCCGGGTGAGCGGCTGACGGTCTGCGACCTGTTCGACTCCGAGGCGGGCGACGCCGACAACGCCGCCGAGATGAACATGTCCTACCGCAAGACCCTCACCCGCAGCGCCTTCGAGGCCAACTACCTCGCCTTCCACGGCGAGCTGCCCGAGATAGTGCAGGCCCCGACCTCGGTGCTGGCCGACGGCCGCGTCCGGGCGGACAGCTGCCGCTTCGTCCACGTCGACGCCTCCCACCTCTACGAACACGTCGCCGGGGACATCGCGGTGGCCCGGGCCGCGCTCGGCGAGAACGGCGTGGTCGCCCTGGACGACTACCGCTCCGAGCACACCCCGGGCGTCTCCGCCGCGGTCTGGGAGGCGGTCTTCACCGGCGGACTGCGGCCGGTCCTGCTCACCCCGATGAAGTTCTACGGCACCTGGGGCGACGCGGCGGCCGCCCAGGCCGTCCTGCGGAAGCGCGACTGGCCGGCCGAGGGGTACACCGTCGACGAGGACACCATCGCCGGCGCCCGGGTGATGCGCCTCAACTACCAGGTCAAGGGCCCGATCCAGCGCTCCACCTCACGGCGGCTCGCCCTGGAGCTCCTGCCCCCGGTCGCGACCAAGGCCACCCGCCGGATGCTCCGGACACTGCGCGAACGCCGCGCCGCACCCCCGCTCCCGCGCGCCTGACCCTCACGCGCCGAGGCCCACTCCCCACCGGCCGGGCCCCGGCGCCGGCTTCGCCCCGTACACGGCCCTGTTCCCCCGAAGCCACGGCGAAGCGAGAGACAGTGCTCTGCGGTCAGAGCGGCACTCGGCCCGGGACAGCCAGGCGGGCACCGGGGACTTGGCCGACCTGGAGGACGGCGAAGTCGATGTGGGCCTGTTCGACGGCTTCGGGGCACACCTCGCGCTTGGCGTGCTCGGCCGGCGCCCGGCAGATGCTCCCGACGGAGGGGTTCCGCCCCTTCCGCTTGCCGGCGGGGATGATCAGGCGGGCTGGATCTGTTCGACGGACCGCCGCCCGCGCGGCACCGCAGGACAGTGTCACCGTGTCGTCGGTGATGACGGGCGGTCGGCCGCCCTCCTTGCCCTTGCGGGCCGCGGTGTGCCCTTCGAGGGTGGACGCGCGGAGTGGGCGGTGCGGACGTCCGCGCTCGGCGGGTCCGGGTCGGTCGGCGCACTTCGGAGGGGCTTGCCGGCAGGGGTCCGGCACCCCGTGATCGATCTTGCTCTCGCACTGGACCGTTCGCGAGAAGGCACCCCTGGTGGACACTTAGTCCAGGCTGGATATACCGTCCAACTCATGAGGAGCCCTGACGCACGCACGGATCCGCGCGTGCAGACCTGGGCGCCCTGGACTCGGCACTCGCCTCGGCCGTCCTCCACGAACCGACCCCGCCGGCCCGATGATCACCATGCTCAGCGTCAGCCCCGGCAGCCACGGACGACAGCCCAGCCGATGACAGCAGAGCCACTCGAAGAGAGAACCGCGATGACGACCCACTCCGCCGGCACCCCCGCGCTCCCCACACTCACGAGCGACAACTCGACCTTCTCCGGCGATGACGGGTGCATGAAATTCGAACTGGTCGAAGCGTTCGGGAATGAGCCGCTGACCGGAGGGCCACTCGGAGTGGTCACGTGCGCTGCCGCATGTGACGATGCGCTGATGCAACGCCTGGCGGCCCGCCTGGCCATGCCGGAAACCGTCTTCCTGCGCCGGGGTGACGGAGGAGAGGTGGAGGTGCGGATCTTCACTCCCTACGTCGAGCTGGACTTCGCAGGTCATCCCCTCGTGGGAGCAGCCGCAGTGGCGGTGCGGCAGGGCCTGGCCCAGCCCGGCCGGGTGGCGCTGCGCACTCGGGGCGGAATCGTTCACGCGCAGGTGGGGCCGACAGGGGAAAGTGCCGTACTGGAGGAACGGGCCTGCCAGGTGGGTCCGCCCGTCGTTCCGGATCTCGTATGCGAAGCGGTTGGGCTCGCTCCGGACGCGGCAGTGGGGCCCGTGAGATTGGCATCGGCCGGGCTCGGGTTCGCCTGCCTCCCGGTGAGCGCCGCCGATCTGGAGTCGGCCGAGGCCCTGCCGCACAGGGTTGCGGCGCTCGCCGAGAGGGTGCCCGGACTGGCCGGCGTCTTCGGGGTGGCAGTGTTCGTTCCGCAACTGCCCGAAGTCCGCGCTCGGGTCTTCGTTCCCGAGCCGGTTTGCGCGGAAGACCCCGCCACAGGCTCGGCCGCACTGGCAATGGCCGGATGGCTGGCGCACACGGGGCCGATCGACAAGCCCCTGGTGTTCGACATCGTCCAGGGCACCACCGAACTCGGCTTCTCCAGATTGCGGGTGGAAGTCCGCAGGAATGCCGATGGGGGCATATTCGCAAGCGTCGGCGGCGGGGTACGCACCTTGCTGAAAGGGCAGCTCATGACGGGCAAAATGGTCGACCGGGCCTGAGAACCGCCCGCCCGGCGATTCACGTGACGGCAGTCGACTCCGACAGCCCTGCCTCCGGGGCGCCGACCCCGACCACCTTGCTGAAGCGTCACAGCATTTAGCCGATATGCATATCAGCATCTTCCATATCTTCGACATTTCTTCACTCTCGCGAGTGAATCTCACTTAAAGATTTGCCCACGGAACCTTAAAGAGCGCATAGTGATGACACCTCAGTTCGGTCTGGTAAGCACCAAGTTCAGGCAAAGTCATCCCCAGTGAGGAGAAGACCTTGTTCCACGGAAACACGGCAACGGACAGCCCCGGGCAGCGGCTGCGCGCGGAGATCGCGGGCCCGGGGGCGACGCCGCTGATCGGCGTCTACGACATGTACTCGGCCTCCATCGCGGCCGAGCACTACGACGGCATGTTCGTCTCCGGCTTCGGCTTCGCGGCCTCCTACTACGGGCTGCCGGACATCGGTTTCATCGCCTGGCCCGACATGGTGGGCTTCGTCGAACGGCTGCGCGGAGCCTTTCCCCGGCACCACCTGCTGGTCGACATCGACGACGGCTACGTCGATCCGGAGGTGGCCTGCCACGTCGTGCGCAAGCTCGAACGGATCGGCGCGTCGGGCGTGATCCTGGAGGACCAGAAGCGGCCGCGCCGCTGCGGGCACGCGGACGGCAAGCTGGTGCTCCCGCTGGAGGAGTACCTGGAGAAGCTGGAGCTCGTCCTCGCCAACCGGACGGACTTGGTGGTGGTCGCGCGCACCGACGCCACCGAGGAGGCCGACATCCTGCGCCGGGCCCGGGCGCTCGCCGCCACCGACGCCGACGTGGTGCTCGTGGACGGCGTGCGCAGCGAGGAGTGGATCCGCCGGATCCGCCGGGTGGTCGGCGACAAGCCGCTGCTGTTCAACCAGATCGCGGGCGGCAAGTCGCCCCGGCTGTCGCTCTCGGAGCTGTCGGCCCTGGGGGTGGACGTGGCCATCTACAGCACCCCGTGCCTGTTCGCCGCGCACCGGGCGATGGACGACGCCCTGTCCGAGCTGAAGAGCGCCGACGGACGGCTGCCCACCCCGTCCGGGGGGCGTGAGCAGGTCGGCGTGCGGGAGTCGACCGAGCTGCTGGAGCGGAACATCGCGCGCCCCAGGGGGCTGATGGCGGTGACGGCATGAGGGCCGGGCAGCTCAGGCCGGCCCGGCCCTCGCCCGTCCTGCCCTCGTCGGCCCAGCCCTCGGCGGCCGCCGCCCTGCGGGCCACCGCGCTGGGGCTGGCCGGGGCCTGCGCCCTGCTCGCGGGGGCCGCGGCGCCCGCGGCCGCCGGCGGCGGGCTGATCACGGTCGTGGACAACTCGAACGCCGACTCCTGGCTCGAGATCGACCGTACGGCCAACCTCCAGAACGGCAGCGGCTCCGCGGGCAGCGACCACGACGGCGCCGGCTCGCTGGTGGGCGGCCTGCTCGGCCCGGGTTCCTCCTCCGGGCCCGCCCTCCGCCCGGTGACGGGAGGCGGCCCGTGACCGACGGCCTGGCGCGCCCGGAGCAGCCACCAGGGCTCCGGGCGCGCGGGGAGCGGCCCCGCGGGGCAAAGGCGCTGGAGGTACGGGCGCGGACGCGACGCGGCTCCGGGCCCCGCTCCCGAAGACTGCTGCCGCGCTGGCTGGACCCGTACATGGCGGCGCTGGCCGGGACGGTCGGGCTGGCCGCGCTGTTCCCGGTCTCCGGCGCCTCGGCACGGGTCGCCGAAGTGGCCTGCGACCTCGCAGTGGCACTGCTGTTCTTCCTCTACGGCGCCCGGCTCTCCACCCGCGAGACCCTGGCCGGGCTGCGCCACCTGCGGCTGCACGGGCTGGTGGTGGCCACCACCTTCGTCCTCTTCCCGCTGCTCGGCGTGGCCACCGCGCTGCTCACGCCCGTCCCGCTCACCGGGCCGTTGCAGACCGGGGTGCTGTTCCTCTGTCTGGTGCCCTCGACGGTGCAGTCCTCGGTGGCGCTCACCGGCGCCGCCGGGGGCAACGTCCCGGCGGCGATCTGTGCCGGCACCTACTCCAGCCTGGCGGGCCTGGTGCTGACGCCGGTGCTGGCGGCCTGGCTGCTGGGTTCGCACACCGAGCTGTCCGCCGACGGGCTGCTGCGGATCGGGCTGCAGCTGCTCGCGCCCTTCCTGCTCGGGCAGGTGCTGCGGCCGTGGCTCGGCGGTCCGCTGTCCCGGCACAAACGGGTGCTCACGCCGGTGGATCGCGGCTCGATCCTGCTGGTCGTCTACACGGCGTTCAGCGCGGCGGTGTCCCAGGGCATCTGGGGCCTGGCCACCCCGCTGGCACTGCTCGGGCTCCTCGCGGTGCTGCTCGCCCTGCTCGCCGCCGCCCTGGCGGCCACCGGGCTCGGTGCCCGGCTGCTGGGGCTCGATCGGTCGGCCACCGTGGCGGCGGTGCTCTGCGGTTCGCAGAAGAGCCTGGCCAACGGCCTGCCGATGGCCACCGTCCTGTTCGGAGCGCAAGCCGGGCTGATGGTGCTGCCGCTGATGCTCTACCACCAGCTCCAGCTGATCGTCGGCACCGTCCTCGCCGGTCGCTGGTCGCGGGCGGCGGCGGGCGGCGCGGCGCCCGGCTCGGTCCCGCCCGCGCTCACCGGTCCGGGCGC
>NZ_JBSFJC010000173.1:0-14226 GCF_053597855.1 Kitasatospora sp. NPDC001225 | reverse complement strand
CCTCACCCCCCCCCCTCCGCCCGCGCCGGCTGGCGCCCTGCGCCGCCCCCGGCCCGCCCCCCCCCCCCCCCCCCCGCGGGGGGGGGGCCCGCCGCCGTTCGGGCCTCCGCCACGGGCGGGTGGGCATGCGCGGGCTAGGCGGAGAGCGCCTCGCCGTCCTCCGAGGGGGCGCACGCGGCCGCCAGTTCGTCCAGGGACAGGTCGAGCGCGAAGGCCAGCGCCGCGATGGTGAAGAAGGACGGCGTCGGCGCGCGGCCGGTCTCGATCTTCCGCAGCGTCTCCGCCGAGACGCCGGCCACCGCCGCGACCTCGACCATGCTGCGCTCGCCGCGCGCCTCGCGCAGCAGCGCCCCGAAGTGCTCGCCGCGCTCGCGCTCCCACGGGGTCAGCGGAGTCCTCACCATGCCGACGAGTCTAGGGCCTCCCGTCCGGCGACGTCCCCACCCTCGCGACCGTGATACAAATACCGGTATAAGAATTGGATCCAGGGGAGAGAAGCACCATGGTCGAACTCAAGTCGGACGCCGGGCTGGCCGCGATGCGCGAGGCCGGGCGGGTGGTGGCGGACGCGCTGGCGGCCGTCCGGGAGCAGTCGGCGGTCGGGGTGAGCCTGCTGGAGCTGGACGAGGTGGCGCGGGGCGTGCTCAAGGCGGCCGGGGCCACCTCGCCGTTCCTCGGCTACCGTCCGGCCTTCGCGCCCGTCCCGTTCCCGGCCGTCATCTGCGCCTCGGTGAACGACGCCGTGGTGCACGGCATCCCGGACGGCTACCGGCTGCGCGACGGCGACCTGGTGAGCATCGACTGCGGCGCCCTCCTGGACGGCTGGGCCGGGGACGCGGCGGTCAGCTTCACCGTCGGCACCGCCCGGCCCGAGGACACCGCCCTGATCGAGACCACCCGGCGCGCCCTGGAGGCCGGCATCGCCGCCGCCGTGGTCGGCAACCGCACCGGCGACATCGCCCACGCCATCGGCGCCGTCGCCCGCGCCGGCCGGTACGGCCTGCTGGACGGCTACGGCGGCCACGGCATCGGCCGCCGGATGCACGAGGACCCGCACGTGCCCAACGAGGGCCGCCCGGGCCGGGGTTACCCGCTGCGCCCCGGTCTGGTGCTGGCGATCGAGCCGATGCTGCTGGCCGGTGGCCGCGACGACCACCGCACCGACCCGGACGGCTGGACCCTGCGCACCGTCGACGGCGCCCGGGCCGCCCACGTCGAGCACACCGTCGCCATCACCGAGGACGGCCCGCGGATCCTCACCCTGCCCTGATCCGGAAGGACTTAGGCTCGGGCCATGACCAAAGCTGTGATGTTCGACTTCTCCGGCACCCTCTTCAGGGTCGTCTCCACCGCCGAGTGGCTGGCGGCCCACCTCGCCGCCACCGGCCTCGCCCTGCCCGCCGGGGAGGAGGCCGAACTGATAGCCCGGCTGGAGGAGTTCGGCGCCCTGCCCGGCGGTGTGCCGCCGCGCCGTATCCCGCCGGAGGTCCAGCAGGCCTGGGACACCCGCGACTTGACCCCCGAGCTGCATCGCACCGCGTACACCGCGCTGGCCCGCGCCGCCGAGCCGCCCGCGGCCATCGACGTGGACGCCCTCTACGAGTCCCACCTGGCGCCCGCGAGCTGGCGCCCGTACCCGGACACCGCCCCCGTGCTGCGCGAGCTGCGCCGCCGGGGCGTGCCGGTCGCCGTGGTGAGCAACATCGCCTGGGACCTGCGGCCGGTGTTCCGCGCGTACGGCCTGGAGGAGCTGGTCGACGTCTACGTGCTGTCGTACGAGGTCGGCGCCCAGAAGCCCGACCCGGTGATCTTCGAGACCGCCTGCGAGCGGCTCGGCCTCGTCCCGGCGGACGTCCTGATGGTCGGCGACGACCGGACCTGCGACGGCGGCGCGACCGCGCTCGGCTGCGGCTTCCACCCGGTCGAGCACCTGCCGGTGGACCGGCGGCCGGACGCCCTCACGCCGCTGCTGGCCGTCCTGTCCGGGTGATCCGGGTGATCCGGGTGATCCGGGTGATCCGGGTGGGACGGGTGACGGAGGACACGAGGTGGTGCCCCGGGGGCCCGGAGTACCGTGCGGGGCATGAGTGATCAGGACTTCACCACGCACATCACCGTCCGCGGGTACGAGACGGACTCCCAGGGGCACCTGAACCAGGCGGTCTACCTCCAGTACGCCGAGCACGCCCGCTGGGAGTACCTCCGGGCGGCCGGGATCCGCCAGGCGGACCTGGTCGCCGAGGGGGTCGGCCCGGTGGTCCTGGAGACCACGGTCAAGTACCTGCGGGAGCTGCGCGCGGGCGACTCGGTGGCGGTCAGCTGCTCGTTCACCTGGCGGGACGGCAAGACCTTCCAGGTGGTGCAGCGGCTGGTCCGCGAGGACGGCGTGCTGGCGGCCGAGATCACCGGTGTCGGCGGCATCCTCGACCTGGCGGAGCGCAGGCTGGTCGCCGACCCGCGCGAGCCGCTGCGCGCCCTGGCCGCCGATCCGGGCCTGCTCGGCCTCTGAGCCGGGCCAGACCGGACCCCGCCGTACCGCTCCCACCACCCCCACCCCGCGCGGCCGGAGACCGCGGCCGGAAGCGGTCTCCGCCCCCTCCCCGGCGGCCCGGGGGATTTCCCCACCCCCGACCGGCCCGCTGCCCGCATGGTCCCAAGTCCCGTGCCCCAGCAGACTCTTGGGCATGACGAAGCCCACCCGAACCACACCCGCCCGCACCGTCACCGCCGCGGTCACCGCGGCCGCCGCCCTGGCCGTGACCGCGCTGAGCGCCCTGCCCGCCGGTGCGGCCGAGAGCGCGAACCCCGGGCGGGACGGCCTCGCCTGGGCCGCGTGTCCGGGCGCCCCGGCCGACAGCCCCCAACGGTGCGCCGAGGTCACCGTCCCGCTGGACTACGCCGATCCGGACGGCGCCCGCGTCACCCTCGCCGTCTCCCGGATCAGCGCCGCCGAGCCCGGCCGGCGCCGAGGCGTCCTGCTGGCCGTCCCCGGCGGACCGGGAGGTTCCAGCCTCGACCTCGTCCACGGCATGGCCGGGCGCCTGCCCCAGTCCGTCCGGGACCGCTACGACGTGGTCGGCTTCGACCCGCGCGGCGTCGGCCGCTCCACCCCGGTCAGCTGCGGCCTCGACCCCGCCGACCTGTCGATGGTCAAACTGCGTCCCTGGCCGGCCGCCGACGGCTCGATCGACGGGAACCTGGCCACCGCCCGCCGCATCGCCGACACCTGCGCGCGCAACGGCGGCCCGGTGCTGCGCAGCATCTCCACCGCCAACGAGGCCCGCGACCTCGACGGCATCCGCCGCGCCCTCGGCGAGCGCCGCCTCTCCCTCTGGGGCGTCTCGTACGGCACCTACGCGGGCGCCGTCTACACCACCATGTTCCCCGAGCGGACCGACCGGGTCGTACTGGACAGCAACGACGACCCGGACCCGTCGCGGGTCGGGCGCGGCTGGCTGGACGCCTACGGCCGGGGCGTCGAGGACCGCTTCCCGGACTTCGCGAGGTGGGCGTCCGCGCCGGACAACCCGGACCGGGTCGCGGACACCCCCGAGGAGGTCCGCCCGCTCTTCCTCGACCTCGCCGCCCGCCTCGACCGGGCCCCGCTGCCCTGGCCGGGCGCCAACCCGGCGGAGCTGAACGGCAACGTGCTGCGCCAGACCCTGCTGGACAGCATGAACGCGGACGCCCGCTTCCCGGACGTCGCGGGGCTGATGCTGGCCGGTCTCGGCCGCCGTCCGCTGCCCGCCCCGGTGGTGCCGCCGGAGGCGGCGGTGCAGAACACCATCGCCGTCTCGGTCGGGACCCTCTGCAACGACGTCCGGTGGCCCGCCGACCCGGCCGGCTACGCCAAGGCCGTGACCGCCGACCGCGCCGCCCGCCCGCTCACCGCCGGCCTGCCGGTGAACGTGATGCCCTGCGCCTTCTGGCCGTTCGCGCCCGCCGAGCCGCCGGTGCGGGTCACCGACCGGGGCCCGTCCAATGTCCTGCTCACGCAGAACCTGCGCGATCCCGCGACGCCGTACAGCGGTGCGCTCAAGCTGCGTGCGGCGTTCGGGGACCGGGCGCGGATGGTGACGGTGGACTCGGGCGGCCACGACGTGTACCGGGCCAACGGGAACGCCTGCGGCGACGAGGTGGTGACGGACTACCTGGTCACCGGCCACCGCCCGGCCCGGGACGTCTTCTGCCCGGCCGGCTGAGCGGGTTCGGCTGAGCGGAACCGGCCGAGCGAGGTCGGCCGGGCGGCGCGCGGGGGCAACGGGCCGTGGGCGAACGGTCCTTGCCCCGTCGTGCACGCCCGTTCGATCCTCGGGAATGAGTCGAATCCGTCGCGATTTTGTGACAATCCTTCGCCAACACCCGCTCCCCACGGCCTGTTCACGGCCGTAATGTTCGATCTATGTCACCGAAGAGCCGCATACCCGCCGCTTCGGACCCGGGCGACACCTGGGTGCCGCGACCGAGGCGCCGCGAGACCCCGATCGGCTTCCTGGGCCACGCGGCCACCTTCCTCGGCTCCAGCGTGCTGGGCGGGGTGCTGCTGGCGGGCCTGATCCTCCCGGCGGCCGGGGCGGTCGGGCTCGGCGCGAAGAACGGCGCCGAGGGCTTCGAGAGCATCCCCGACGACTTCAGGACCCCGCCGCTGAGCCAGGCGACGCAGATCTTCGACGCCAACGGCGGCCTGATCGCCAAGGTCTACGAGCGCGACCGCACCGTCATACCCGCCGACCAGATGTCCCCGCTGATCCGCACGGCGCAGGTGGACATCGAGGACGCCCGGTTCTACGAGCACGGCGCCGTCGACCTCAAGGGCATCCTGCGCGCGATCACCAAGAACGCGGAGAGCGGCGCCGCCGTCCAGGGCGCCTCCACCCTGACCCAGCAGTACGTGAAGAACGTCAACGTGGAGAAGGCCGGGGACGACACGGACGCGGTGCGCGAGGCGCAGCGCAAGACCCTCGGCCGAAAGATCCAGGAACTCCGGTACGCCATCAAGCTGGAGGAGGACCTGAGCAAGGAGCAGATCCTCACCAACTACCTCAACATCACCTTCTACGGCCACCAGGCGTACGGCATCCAGGCCGCCTCCCAGCGCTACTTCAGCAAGGACGCCAAGGACCTCAGCCTGCCCGAGGCGGCGATGCTCGCCGGACTGGTGCAGAACCCGTCCCAGTACGATCCGAAGCTGCACCCGGTGGCCGCGCAGAAGCGCCGCGACACCGTCATCGACAAGATGGTGGAGAACAAGCACATCACCGCGGACCAGGCCAGGGAGGCGAAGGCCGCCCCGCTCGGCCTCAACTACCGGGACCCGCAGAATGGTTGCATCACCGCCAAGGCCGGCATGGGCTTCTTCTGCGACTACGTGCGGCACGTGGTCAAGCAGGACCCGGTGTTCGGCAAGAGCTCGGCCGAACGCAAGAAGCTGTGGGACACCGGCGGCCTGAACATCTACACCACGATGGACCCGGACAAGCAGGCCGCCGCCCAGAACGCCGTCTCCACCAAGGTGTACGTCACCGACCCGGTCTCGGCCGCGATGACGATGGTCGAGCCCGGCAGCGGCAAGATCCTGTCGATGGCGCAGACCCGCCCGTACGGCCTGGCCAAGGAGAAGAACGAGACCGTCGTCAACTACAACGTGGACGCGGCGATGGGCGGCGGCATCGGCTTCCAGCCCGGCTCCAACTTCAAGCCGATCGTGGCCGCCGCGGCCCTGGAGGCCGGCCTGTCGCCCACCCAGCGGTACGACTCGCCGAACCGGATGGACTGGCCGACGATGAAGACCTGCGACGGCACCTGGAAGAACCTCAGCAAGGGCAAGAAGGAGGGGACCATCCCCAACGAGAGCGCCGGTGAGGTCGGCCCGTACGAGCTCAAGCAGGCCATGGCGCTCTCCGTGAACACCTACTTCGTGCAGATGGAGCAGGAGATCGGCCTCTGCGCGGTCAAGCAGATGGCCAACAAGCTGGGCATGGAGGGCAAGGCGAACGGCGAGCCGCTCCAGGAACTGCCCGCGCTCGGCCTCGGCACCCAGGAGGTCAGCCCGCTGACCATGGCCAACGTGTACGCGACCTTCGCCGCCCGGGGCACCTACTGCGCGCCGCTGGCGATCAACAGGATCACCACCGTGGACGGCACCGACGTCCCGGTGCCCCCGGTCCACTGCTCCCCGGCGATGTCCGAGGACACCGCCGACGTGATCAACAGCGTGCTGCTCGGGGTGACCGAGAAGGGCGGCACGGCGCGCGACCTCGGCCTGGACGACGGTCGCCAGATCGCCGGCAAGACCGGGACGACGGACGAGAAGAAGTCGGCCTGGTTCACCGGCTACACGGGCAACCTGGCGGGCTCGGTCTGGCTGGGCAGCCCGGGCACCAAGGTGCCGATGCGCAACATCCGGATCGGCGGCAAGTACCAGGCCGAGGTCTTCGGCGCCACCGGCCCCGGGCCGATCTGGCAGCAGGCGATGAGCGACGCCGTCCGGAGCATGGCGGAGAAGCCGTTCGCCACCGTCCGCATCCCGGACCCGCCCCGGCGGGACGCCAACTGCACCACCGCCAGCGGCTCGCCGGGCTCGGTCACCTGCAGCGGCGCGCCCGCCACCGGGGGCCCGGGCAACACCGGCCGGCCGCGCGACACCGGCCCGACGACCGGCCGCACCGCGCCGTCCGCCCCGCCCGGCACCACCGACCCGTCGGACCAGTGACCCGTCCGACCAGTGACCCCGAGGAGCAGCGACTCCGAGCAGCGGTGACCCCGGGCAGCGGTGACCCCGACGACCGGTGAACTGTCCGGCCCCGCCTGAGTACCCGTACCCAGGCGGGGCCGGCTACCGTGCCTCGACCGGTTCGCCGCTGTCCTGGTCGAGGTTGAACACCCGCCGGTAGGAGTCGGTCACCACGGTGATCTGCGAGCGCCCGGTCCAGCTCGCCTCCACCAGCCGGGCGTCGCCCGGTCGCCGGCCGATGTCCGCCAGCGACCAGCGCCGGGCCGACCAGCCCTCGCCGCTCTCCAGCAGCACCTGCCAGCGCTCGTCCGGGCCCGGCCCGGTGGCGTACGAGCGGTGCACCACCACCAGGGCCCGCTCGGCCCCGGCCGGGGCGTCCTCCCGGCTGCGGGTCTCGGCCGCCGACACCTTGTGCGCGGCCAGCACGCCGAGCAGGAACACCACGCCGGCGGTCACCGTGACCGCCCGGGTGGCCGTCCGCACGGCGGCGCGCGGGTCGCTCAGCCAGGCGGCCGCGATCAGCGCCGCCAGCGCCCCGCCGATCAGCAGTTCCGGCTGGTTGAGCAGGTCGGCGACCAGCATCAGCCCGCCCGAGCGGCTCTCCCACTGCCCCTCGGTGTAGAGCAGGACGGCGGCCAGCCCGCTGCCCGCCAGCAGCCGGACCAGGACGCGCCTGGTCCGGGACGTCCGTCGGTTCATCGTCCCCCGGTTCATCGTCCCCGCGCCCCCGTTCCCCCCGTCGCCGCGGTCACAGCCCGGCGAGCAGTTCGCGGCCCTCCGGCCAGTCGCCCAGTCCGGAGTCGGAGTTGAGGTGCCCGTACGCGCCCGGCTCGACGTACCGGGCGCCCCAGGCGGCGGCGAACGCGCGGGCCCGCTCGGCCGAGACCCACGGGTCGTCGGTCGAGGAGACCACGACGGCCGGGAACGGGAACCGCTCCAGCGCCACCGGGCGGAAGTTCACCAGGTCCGGGACCTCGGCGGTGTCGACGTCCGCCGGGGCGACCAGCAGCGCGCCCCGGACGGCGGCGGTCCGCTCGGCGGAGGCGGTGGCGACCCAGTGGGCCGCGGTGACGCAGCCCAGGCTGTGGGCGACCAGCACCACCGGGCCTTCGGCGGCGGCCGCGGCCACCGCGGCGTCCACCCGGGCCACCCAGTCCGTCCGCTCCGGGTGGTCCCAGTCCGCCTGCTCGACCCGGCGGAAGGACTCCGGCCCGGCCGCCTCCCAGCGGGTCTGCCAGTGCTCGGGGCCGGAGTTCTGGTAGCCGGGGAGGACGAGGTAGGTGGTGCGGTCGGGCATGGGCTCCTCCGGGAGCGGGACGGTCGTGGGCAGCAGGAGTCTAGGACGCGGGCCGCCGACCCCCGCAGCCGGGCGCCCGACCAGGCGCGCACTCCCCGCAACCGGCGCGCGTAGCTCCGTATGCGCCGTCGTACGCCCGGTGCGCCCCGTTGCCAACGGTGTCGCCGGTACGGGAGGTTGGACCGGGCCCGGGCCGGCCGCCACCGCCCGGCGCCCGTACCCGATCCGAGGCTCGACCACGTGGAGGGATGTCGGCGATGACATCGAAGATCCTGCTCGTCACCGGGGACGCCGCCGAGTCACTGGAGGTGTTCTACCCCTACCAGCGGCTGCGCGAGGAGGGCTACCAGGTCGACATCGCGGCCCCGACGAAGAAACGCCTCCAGTTCGTGGTGCACGACTTCGTCGAGGGCTTCGACACCTACACCGAGAAGCCCGGCTACACCTGGCCCGCCGACGTGGCCCTCGCCGACGTCGACCCGGCCGACTACGCGGCCCTGGTCATCCCCGGCGGCCGCGCCCCCGAGTACCTGCGCAACGACCCGGACGTGCAGCGGATCGCCCGGCACTTCTTCGCCGAGGACAAGCCCGTCGCCCAGATCTGCCACGGCCCGCTGATCACCGCCGCCGCCGGCCTGCTGGACGGCCGCCGCAGCTCCGCCTACCCGGCGCTGGCCCCGGACATCAAGGCGGCGGGCGCCGAGTTCGTGGACGGCGAGGCGGTGGTGGACGGCGTCGTCGTCTCGGCCCGCGCCTGGCCCGACCACCCGGCCTGGCTGCGGGCCTTCATCGAGGTCCTGCGCACCAAGGCGCCGCTCGCCTAGCGCTGATCCCGGAGCCGGACCCCGACACGTCTCGGGGTCCGGCTCCGGGATCCCTCGGGGGCGGGACCCCCTCCCCAGGCGGACGATCCGGCCCGGCCGATCCGGCAAGGTGTCAGGTGAGCACCAGCCGACCGGAGTTGCCCACTCCGCCGACCCCGGACCAGGGAGGACGGCATGACCGCCGACCCGACCGCCCCCGCCCGCCGCCGGACCGCCCCGCGCGTCGCCGTCGCCGCCGCCGTGGGCGCGGGACTGCTCACCACCCTCGCCCCGACCGCCGTCGCCGGGCCCGCCGGCCGGCCGCCGGCCCCCGGCTGCCACGGCGCCGTGCACCTCTCGGTCACCGGCGGCACGCCCGGCGATGGCACGGGCGCCGACGGCGCCGCCGAACGGCGCGGCGACTGGACGGCCGCCGACGCCGCCCTCGCCGGGATGACCGACCCCGGCTACTCGACCTCCGCCCTCGCCGCCGTCCGCGAGAACGGCCGACTGGTCTGGCGCAACGCCACCGGCGTCGCCGAACTCGGCACCGGCGAACCCGCCGACCCGGAGGGCGCGTTCCGGATCGGCAGCGCCACCAAGACCTTCGTCGCCACCACCCTGCTCCAACTCGTCGGCGAGCACCGGCTGGACCTCGACGACCGCCTGGAGTGCCTGCTGCCGGGCATCGTCCCGAACAGCACCGCGATCACCGTCCGGCAGCTGCTCGACCACACCAGCGGCGTCGCCGACTACACCCGGGACCGGGCCTTCGAGGTCGACCGGGACTGGCTGGCCGACCGCCGCTACAAGTCCTACCGGCTGCGGGACCTGGTGGACCTCGCGAACACCTACCCGCCGGACTTCGCCCCCGGCGAGGGATGGCAGTACTCCAACACCAACTACATCCTGGTCGGGATGATCATCGAGAAGCTCACCGGCCACAGCTGGAACGACGAGGTCACCCGCCGGATCATCCGCCCGCTGCGGCTCACCGGCACCTGGATGCCCGGCGACCTCCCGTTCATCCCCGGCCCGCACGCCCACGGCTACGTCAGGACGGACACCGGTCCGGCCGACGTCACCGTGCTCAACCCGTCCATGGCCGGCTCGGCCGGCGGCGGCATCTCCACCACCACCGACCTGACCGCCTTCCTCGACGCCCTGCTCGGCGGCCGCCTGCTGCGCCCGGCCGAACTCGCCGCGATGAAGCGGACCACCGACCACGGCGAGGGCCGGACGTACGGCCTCGGCCTCCAGCGCCTGGACACCCCCTGCGGCCCGTTCTGGGGCCACGCCGGCGGCATCCCCGGCTACAGCACGATGATGCTCGCCGCCCCGGACGGCAGCCGCTCGTTCGCCGCCGACACCACCTTCTACGACGCCCCGGACCCGGACGCCGCCGACACCGCCTGGCGCAAGGTGACCACGACCGCCCTGTGCGGCGCCCAGGCGGCGGCCGCGGCACCCGACCTCGCCCGCATGGCACCGTGACCGACCCCCTACGCTGACCGGCGACAGAACCGCCGACCGTCACAGGAGGACGACCCATGGCAGAGCCGCTGATCGCCGCAGTCGGGGGCCGGGTGCCCGCCGTCGACCCGGGCGCCTTCGTGGCGCCGAACGCCGTCGTGGTCGGGGACGTGACCGTCGCCGCCGGCGCGAGCGTCTGGTACGGCGCGGTGCTGCGCGGCGACGCCGAGTCGATCAGCGTCGGCGCGGGCAGCAACATCCAGGACAACTGCACCCTGCACGCAGACCCCGGCTTCCCGCTGGTGGTCGGCGAGCGGATCTCGGTCGGCCACAACGCCGTGCTGCACGGCTGCACGGTCGAGGACGACGTCCTGGTGGGCATGAACGCCACCGTGCTCAACGGCGCCCGGATCGGCACCGGCTCGCTGGTCGCGGCCGGCGCGGTGGTGCCGCAGGGCATGGTCGTCCCGCCCGGCTCGCTGGTCGCCGGCGTCCCGGCCAAGGTCCGCCGCGAGCTGACCGAGGACGAGAAGACCGGCATCAAGGCCAACGGCGCCGGCTACCAGCTGCTCGCCGACGCCCACCGCGAGATCTAGCGGCTTCCCGGCTAGGCCGTGGTCATCGCTGCCGCGGCCGCCGGTTCCGTCGCCACCGGGGCGGGCCGGCGGCGGTCGGCCGCCCAGGCGAGCACCGCGACCACCGCGCCCGCGGCCGCCAGGACCGCGCCGACCAGCGTCGGCGCGGTCCAGCCGAGCCCGGCGTCCAGCGCCAGCCCGCCGAAGTACGCGCCCTGGGCGTTGGCCAGGTTGAAGGCGCCCTGGACGGTCGCCGAGGCGAGGGTCGGCGCGCTGCGCGCCTTCTGGAGCACCAGGGTCTGCACGGCCGGCACGATCGCGAAGCCGAACAGCCCGATCAGCACCACCGTGACGGCCGCCGACCAGCGGGCGTGCGCGGTCAGCGCGAACAGCGCCAGGGTGGCGGAGAGCAGCACGAAGGCCGCGCAGACGGTGGGGCGCAGCGCCCGGTCGGCGGCGAACCCGCCCAGCACGTTGCCGATCGTCATGCCGACCCCGAACAGCGCCAGCACCAGGGTCACCGAGCCGGTCGCGTACCCGGAGACCTCGGTGAGCAGCGGGGCGATGTAGCTGTAGCAGGCGAAGAAGCCGCCGCAGCCGAACACCACGGTGGCCAGCGCCAGCCAGAGCTGGCCGCTGCGGAAGGCCCGCAGCTCGTGCCGGAGCCCGGACTGGCCGGAGGAGGGGAGCGCGGGCACCAGCCGGGCGATGGCGACCGTGCCGGCGGCCGCGATCAGCACGACCACCAGCATGGTCGCCCGCCAGCCCAGGTGCTGGCCGAGCAGGGTCGCGGCCGGGACGCCGACGATGTTGGCGACGGTCAGTCCGGAGAACATCACGGCCACCGCCCGGGCCCGCCGGTCCGGCGCGACCAGCTCGGCCGCCGCCACCGCGCCCGCCCCGAAGAAGGCGCCGTGCGGCAGCCCGGTGATCAGCCGGGCGGCGGCCAGCGTCCAGAAGTCCGGGGCCACCGCGCACAGCAGGTTGCCGGTCGCGAACAGCGCGGCCAGTGCCACCAGCACCGCCTTGCGCGGCCGGCCGGCGGCCAGCGCGGTCAGCAGCGGCGCGCCGACCACCACCCCCAGCGCGTACGCGGAGATCAGCCAGCCCGCCTGCGGGATGGAGACGTGGAGACTGTCGGCGACCTGGGGGAGCAGCCCCATGGCGGCGAATTCGGTGGTTCCGATGGCGAACGCGGTGACGGCCAGCGCGAGCAGCGCGAGAGGCAAGGGGGTGACTCCGGAGTGATGCCGACGGACCGGGGAAGCGCGCGGCGGGATGAAGGCGGGAATGACGGCGGGATGAATTCGTTCGTCCGGAATCCTAATCCGGCCGGATGACGGCGCCGTGAGGTGCGTGTGACGAAAGGGCGTCGCCGGCTGACGAAAGGGGGTCGCCGACGCGGCTCCGGCGCGCGAGACTGGGAGCATGTGCCGCAACATCAAGACGCTGCGACCTCCCGTCACGCCCGACGCCGACGAGGAGGACTTCCACGCCGCAGCCCTCCAGTACGTCCGCAAGGTGTCCGGGTTCCGCGCCCCCGCGGCGCACAACCGGGAGGCCTTCGACCGGGCGGTGGACGCCGTCGCGGAGGCCACCGCCCGGCTGCTCGCCGAGCTGGAGGTCCGCGGCCCGCACGCCCGGGCCGCCGGGTAGGCAGGAGCAGCTGTGATGAGCCACGCCGAGCGTTACGCCCTCACCTTCCCGGGCACCCCGGGCACCCAGGCCCCGCAGGACGTCGTGGTGGTCACTCGCACCGACGCGACCGGTCCGGGCGGCCACCCGGTGTACGAGGACGAGAGCGGCATCGTCCGGGCGGAGATCAGCGACGCCGGCGAGGTCCGGATCCTCGCCAGCGGCGGCCACCAGAGCCCGCACCTGCCGGTGCACGCCCACCCGCTGCCCTGACCGCCCGGAACCCTGGGCGAGGACTCGGAACCCCGGCGCGGATTCCGTCCGTCGGGCACAATCGCGGTATGACCACAGCGAGTTGGCAGGGCGTCGTCATCGCCGAGAGCGACGACACCGTCGTCGTCGAGGGCAACCACTACTTCCCGGCCGAGGCGGTGCGCACCGAGTACCTGCGCCCCTCGGAGACCACCACGGTGTGCGGTTGGAAGGGCACCGCCGGCTACTACAGCCTGGAGGTGGACGGGCGGACCAACCCGGACGCCGTCTGGTACTACGCCGACCCGAAGCCCGAGGCCGAGCACGTGCGCGGCCGGGTGGCCTTCTGGCGCGGGGTGGTGGTCGCCGAGTAGGCGGCCCCGGGCCGTGCCGTCCTCGCGAAAGGGGTACCGGAGCCCATGGCAGTCTTCCGCAGGCCGGACCGCTTCCGGCCGCGTCCCGGATCCGACCCGGCCGAGCCCGACCCGAGCGGGCCCGCCCCGGCCGAGCCCGACCTGGGCGACCGGCTCGCCGAACTGGTCGAGGAGTCCGAGCAGCCCGTCGGCCGGGGCCCGGTCGCCGCGTACGCGGCGAGGCAGCGCGGCCGCGGCCGGGCCGTGGTCCTGCACACCGCCCGGCTGCTCGGCCACGGCGGCCGGGTCGCCGCCAAGGGGGCGGCCAGGGGAGCGGCCAAGGGCGCCGCGTTCGGCGGCAAGGCGCTGACCGACCAGCTGGTGCGGACCGCGCCGCGGATCCCGGTGCGCGACCTCGCCACCCTGCGGGCGCAGCACCCCGACGCGGCCTTCCCGGAGCAGCTGGCCGACCTGCTGGTCACCGGCGCCGTCCGGGCCTCCGGCGTGCTCGGCGCGGGCGTCGGCGCGGCGGCGATGCTGCCGGTGCCGCCCGCGATGCCGCTGGAGATCGCGGCCGAGACGCTCGCGGTCGCGGCCGTGGAGATCAAGCTGATCGCCGAGCTGCACGAGGTCTACGGCACCCCGGCGCGGGGCACCGCCACCCAGCGGGCCGGCGCCTACCTCGGCGCCTGGGCCAACCGCCGCGGGATCGACGCGGGCCTGCTGGTGCGCCCGGCCGGCTTCGCCGCGCTGGCGATCGGCTCGGAGGTGCGCCAGCAGGTCCGCCGCCGGCTGACCCGCAGCTCGCTGCGCCACCTGCCGGCGGTGACGCCGCTGCTGGTCGGCGCCGGCATAGGCGCCACCATGAACCGCCGCGACACCCGCCGGCTGGCCGGCGAGGTGCGCGAGGACCTGTGCGGGCGCCGCCCGGCGGACGGCGCCTACTGGGCCGCGGCCGCGCCGCCGCCGAAGGGGGAGACGGCTCCGCGGCCACCGGGGGAGGAGTGACAGGCGCGCCCGGGACCGGTGACGGTCCCATGCCCACGTGGGGGTTGCCGGTCGGGGAGGGACAGAAGCGAACCCGGACGGCCGGGTCAGTGTTAGC